>JAZOAJ010000057.1:0-6016 GCA_045595385.1 Lachnospiraceae bacterium
TTCTCGGACCTGTCTCCGGTACCGATCTGGCTGCGCCTCTCCGCAGATTCTGCTGCCTGCTTCTTCTGAAGCTCAAGGTCATAGAGCCTTGCCTTGAGGACCTTCAGGGCTTTGTCCTTGTTCTTGAGCTGGGATTTTTCATCCTGGCAGGATATCACTATGCCTGTAGGTATATGTGTGAGCCTTACTGCCGAGTCCGTTGTATTTACACTCTGGCCTCCATTTCCGGACGAGCGGAACACATCGAACTTGCAGTCGTTCATGTCTATCTCAATGTCAACATCCTCTGCTTCCGGCATCACTGCCACTGTCGCAGTAGAAGTATGGATCCTTCCGCCCGATTCGGTAACGGGAACTCTCTGGACTCTGTGCACCCCGCTCTCATATTTGAGTTTGGAATACGCGCCATGCCCGTTGACCTTGAATACCACTTCCTTCATTCCGCCGATGCCCATCTCATTCACCGAGACCAGCTCCGTCTTCCAGTGGTTCTTGTCAGCAAACAGGCAGTACATCCTGTAAAGCTCCGCAGCAAAGAGGGCGGCTTCGTCTCCGCCGGCGCCTGCGCGTATCTCGACGTAAACGTTCTTGTCATCATTAACGTCCTTGGGAAGGAGGAGTATCTTGATCTCGTTTTCGAGGTCTGCTGCCTGTTTTTTTGCTTCGGCCAGTTCCTCCTTGGCGAGTTCCTTCATTTCCTCGTCAGTTTCCTCGTTCAGGATCTCAAGGCTCTCATCTATTGTTTCCCTGGCATTTTTATATTTTCTGAAAGCTTCAACAATGGGAGTCAGATCGCTCTGCTCCTTCATCAGCTTCCTGAACTGCTCGGGGTTTGCCGCAGTCTGCGCGTCGCTCAGCGCCCCCAGCACCTCTTCATACCTCTGTTCTATTGCCTGCAGTCTGTCGACCATTTCTTCTCCTTAAAACTCTGATCTGCCGCCGGCCACACGGTCCAGCCCGGCAAGATCTTTTATTATCTTAACGTCTTTAAATCCGGCTTCTTCCATTAAGTTCCGCACCGGTATGCCCTGAGCGCAGCCTATCTCCATCAGAAGATATCCTCCCGGAATGAGGTGTTCCTTCGCTTCAGGTATCAGCCTCCTGTATATGTCCAGCCCGTCTTCTCCCGCCGTAAGCGCTCCCTCCGGCTCATGGTCCCTTACCTCAGGGCTCAGAGTCTTATATTCACCGGCAGTTACATAGGGAGGATTTGACACGATCAGGTCATATTTTTCTCCGCCCAGATTCCCGAACAGGTCTCCCTGAACAAATTTCATGTCCGCCCCGTTTATCCGGGCATTCTCACGCGCCACGTCCAGCGCTTTTTCCGATATGTCGCAGGCGGTAAATGTGGCTTCAGGGCACATGAGTTTCAGCGCGACAGCTATGCAGCCGCTGCCTGTGCACATGTCGAGGACTTTCATTTCCCCCTTTATGAGGCCGGCTGCCTCTTCGCAGAGGGTCTCCGTATCAAATCTCGGGATAAGGACATCGGGAGTCACTTTGAACATGTACCCCATGAACGGGGCCGTCCCTGTGATGTACTGGTATGGGACATGTGCAGCGCGGATGTCTATCAGTCTCATGTATTCCCGCTGCATCTCCCCGCTTACCGCCATTCCCTTTTGGAGGAGATAGCGGGACATGTCAATGCCTGTCACATGCTCCAGCAGATAGAACGCATCTGTTTCCGGGCTTTCTATCCCGTTCTCATCCAGAACGTCTGTGCCGGCATCATACAGTTCCTTAAGAGTCATTCCTCTTCTCCGCTTTCTGCTGTTTCAGGTTCGGATACTGTTTCCGGTCCGGTCACGATCTCAGGTTCGCTGACTTCAATGCCCTGTTTTCTCAGGTAGTCCCTCCAGTCAAATACCGCTTCGACCGCGGCAATGGCAACTTCAGCCATGTCCCTGTCAGGCTCCTTTGTGGTGAGTCCCTGTATCCACAGTCCCGGTTTGCTAAGGACTGCAGCTACCCTGCTGCCCGAATTTCCTGCCCACTGGATGAACTCATAAGAAAGGCCTGCGATCACCGGAATGAGGAGGAGCCTTAAGCCCATTCTCGCCAGTTTATTTACAAAAAGCCTTGTGTCAAAAGAAGGATCCAATGACAGGAGCACATCAAGTATTATGAAAAAGATGATGCTTATGAACAGCACGAAGAAAATGAAGCTGGTCCCGCATCTTCTGTGTTCCTTGGAGGACTTCATGACATTGTCTGCATTCAGCTCATGGCCGGATTCTATGCAGTTGATGCATTTGTGCTCCGCGCCATGGTACTGGAATGTCCTCCTGATGTCCTTCATCAGGGAAATGAGTGAGATATATGCAAGGAATATGGCGAGCTTGAGCACGCCTTCGATCACGGCAACAAGCACTGCGGAATCTGAACCGAACAGCCTGACTATGCCTGTCGATGCCCAGTATGGAAGGATCATGAAAATGGCAATGGCCAGCACAAGTGAAACGGCAACCGTGCCGAACATGAGCGCATCATCGCCTTTACCGTTTTCTTTTTTCTCTTTCCCGGTCTCCTCTTCATCCATGTAAAAGCTTGCCGAGAACGTCAGTGTCCTGATACCGATGACAAGCGAGAATATGAATGATACTATGCCTCTGATGATAGGCCAGCCGAATATCTTGTTTTTGTCTTTAGGAGATACTGTCTTCTGTTTTCCTACTTCGATGTTTCCGTCAGGCTTTCGCACTGCTACAGCTATGTCATTACCGCTGCGCATCATAATGCCTTCAATTACCGCCTGACCGCCAATCCCGGATGATTTCATAAAAACTCCCGTATACATAAAAATTGAGGCTCATCCGGCTAAATCGGATGAGCCTCTTCTTCCGGACTTCCTGTAAAAAAAAAATTGAGCAAAACTCTCCGTATTGCTACGGAGAATGCTACTCAATCTTCTTTTTGGAAGCTACTGTCCCTGATTAAGGTTATATTTCTTATTGAACATCTCAACACGGCCGCGTGCACGTGTAGCCTTCTGCTGTCCTGTATAGAAAGGATGGCACTTTGAGCAGACTTCTACGTGGATGTCTTCCTTTGTTGAGCCTGTTACGAAAGTATTTCCGCAGTTGCATGTAACAGTCGCGCTGTAATATTTAGGATGTATTCCGTCTTTCACCTGTTTCACCTCTTCCTGATTTCGAATAAGCCTATGTATAGTATCACACCATAAAATTATTTGCAAGTCATTTATTTTACAGGAATTTGGTCTTCCTGATCATCTGTATGAACTCGGCATTATTTCTCGTCCGTACAAAGAGCTCGAGGACTTTTTCAGTTGCCTCATCAGCCCGGAGGCCGCCTGTAGCCTTGCGTATGATATATACAGCTTCCTGTTCATCCGGCGTAAGAAGGAGATCCTCTCTTCTCGTTCCGCTCTTGGCGATGTCGATAGCCGGGAATATCCTCTTCTCCTGAAGTTTTCTGTCAAGGATCAGCTCCATGTTGCCTGTTCCCTTGAACTCTTCGTAAACGACGTCATCCATCTTGCTGCCTGTATCAACGAGCGCTGTGGCAAGTATGCTCAGGCTCCCGCCTTCACGGATGTTTCTTGCCGCGCCGAAGAATCTCTTGGGGCTGTAGAGAGCCGCGGGATCAAGACCGCCTGATAACGTCCTGCCGCTCGGCGGAACAAGCAGGTTGTAAGCCCTGGCGAGCCTTGTGATACTGTCGAGAAGGATTATGACATCCTTTTTCTGCTCGACAAGCCGCTTTGCCCTTTCGATAGCCATCTCCGAAACTCTCTTGTGGTGCTCGGGAAGCTCGTCAAATGTCGAGTATATGACCTCGACGTTTGCGCCGACTATGGATTCCTTCATGTCGGTGACCTCTTCAGGCCGTTCATCGATAAGAAGGATGATAATGTACATCTCGGGATTGTTCTTCTGTATGGATTTGGCAACTGCCTTGAGGAGTGTTGTCTTGCCTGCTTTGGGAGGAGATACGATGAGTCCTCTCTGCCCCTTGCCTATCGGGGATACCAGGTCAAATATCCTCATTGCCACGCTGCCGGAAGTGCCTTCAAGAGATATCCTCTCATCGGGGAAGATGGGAGTAAGGCTTTCAAACGGACGTCTGCCGATCACAGAATGGGGTGTGTCGTCATTTATCTTGTCCAGACGCAGGAGAGCTCCGAACTTCTCGTTTCCTGTCTTGACCCTGACCTTACCGACTATCATGTCGCCTGTCTTAAGGCCGAATTTCTTGATCTGGGCAGGCGAGACATATACATCATCCGGTCCCGGGAGATAGTTTTCGCACCTTATGAATCCGTAGCCGTCCTGCATGACCTCGAGAATGCCGTCAGCCACTTTCCCGCTGTCAAGCTTATCCTCTTCTTCTTTCGTAATGCCGGTCTCCTGCTGACGGGTCTTTTCCTCGTTCATCAGAAGTATCGCATCCACCAGGTCGGCCTTTTTCATCGAGCTGGCGCCTTTGATCGCGTTAGCCTTTGCGATCTCTCTGAGTTCCTTAAGAGGCAGCGATAATAATTTCTCTTTCATATTGTCCTCATGAAATATAATAACAGTCCCCGTTTAAAGACAGATCTTTGAATAATTATTCAACAATTTATCGGGGAAATAATTGAAACAACCATCCGACAGGATATCGGACGGTTGCATTATACATAATGCCATCTGATTATTCAATAAAAAAATGAATGCATTTACCCACGGTTTGTGCTAATGTATGCATATGATGGTGAATTCTTTTACAATCTATAAGCTGATGATCCTGTACATGCTGAATAAGCTGGACTGCAAGCTGACCAATTCGCAGCTCTCCCAGTTCTTCGTCACAAACAAGTACACGGATTATTTCAACATACAGCAGACCCTGTCCGAACTCGTTTCTTCAGGGTTCATTGACAAGTTTGTGATCAGGAACACATCATATTACGCCATCACTTCCGAGGGGTATGAAGCTCTTACCTTCTTCAAGAACCAGATCCCCAAGGGCGCAATGGATGACATCAACGCTTTTCTTGAGACGAACAAGTTCGAATTAAAAAATGAAGTCGGCACGATAGCCGACTACTATAAGCACACCACCGGCGATTACATCGCCCACTGCCAGATCATGGAGGGCAAATCCCTTCTCTATGAACTGAGCATTTCAGTCCCTTCCGAGGAAGAGGCGAAGCAGGTATGCGACAACTGGCGTCTCGCCAGCGAAGAGATCTACGCTTTTGTCATGAAGACGCTTCTTCAATGACCTTCCAGATCTCTTCTTTTCCCTCTTTTGTAACAGCTGAGAACGGTATCACTGCCGTTCCTTTTTTTAGCCCAAGGCCTTCTCTAAGGATCTTCAGGTTTTTCTGCATTGCGCCTTTGCTGATCTTGTCAGCCTTTGTTGCAATGATCACAGGCTCTCTTCCGCTGGCCACAGCCCATTCATACATCATCCGGTCGCTTGCCTTGGCTTCATGCCTGATGTCTACCAGGACAAACACTGCTTTCAGCTGCTTTGACTTTTCCAGATAGTTCCCGATCATGTCGGCCCATTTTTCCTGGGTGGCGCGGGAGGTCTTCGCATAGCCGTATCCCGGAAGGTCCACGAGATACAGCTCTTTATTGATGTTATAGAAGTTTATGGTCTGGGTCTTTCCGGGCTGGCCTGATGTCCTCGCAAGATTTTTGCGGTTCATCAGCGCATTGATGAGCGAAGATTTGCCCACGTTCGATCTGCCGGCAAATGCTATCTCCGGCAGATCAGTGTGCGGCATAGCGGACGTCGGTCCGCAGACTATCTCAAGTTCAGCTGACTTTACATTCATTGTTATTTCAGTCTTGCAAACTCTTCAATGACTTTATCTTTAAGGGTTTCTTCATCGGGTCCGAATACTATCGAGGCAAATCCGACTCTTGAGCCGGTGCCCTCATTTGCGTTCACATGAAGGTCGCCGCCGACAGTTGAAAATGTTGTTGTGATACCGTTATCCTTGATGTATCCAAGTCGGATCGTAGCCATGTCGTTCTGTGAGCCAAGGAGTTGTTCC
>JAZOAJ010000058.1:0-11201 GCA_045595385.1 Lachnospiraceae bacterium
GACGAGTTCGTAGCAAACGGCTATACTCTTACAGATGGTATCTGGGATGAGGGAACAACCGCTCAGATGTTCAAAGACGCAAAGACAATGTGCTTCTTCGGACCCGCTTGGTATTTCAACTTCTCAATGTGCAATGCTCAGGATCCTGAAAAAGGATGCTTCGGCGACTGGGCTATCTGCGAAGGACCTGCAGCTCATTTCTGGGGCGGCACATGGCTCCTTGCAGCATCCGGATCTGACAACACAGAAATGCTTGCTGATGTTATGAACACATTCATCAACAATGAAGAAGTTTGCTCAAAGCTTGTTGAGAATGAAGCTCAGTTCTCCAACAACCAGGCAGTAAATGCTAAATATGCAGAAGATCCGAACTTTGGAAATGACTTCCTTGGCGGACAGAATGACACTGCTGTATTCGTTGAACTTGCTAAGAACATCAAGTTCGAGAACCAGACAATCTATGATCAGCTGCTCAATGAAGGTCTCCAGAACAACCTTCAGGAGTTCTACAGAGGATCAATTGATAAGGATACAGCCATGAAGAACTTCTACACATATGTAAGGGAGAAGTATCCGACAATCGTTCTCCCTGAATAATCAGCCGGACCGATCTTTAGCCCGGGCAGGGGTTTACCTGCCCGGGCGTTATGGTTTTACGGGAATACAGCTTAATAAGGTATGTTCCCGGAAGGACATAACAGAAACCATGAAGCCTTAATTGAAAGGAGAGAGTTTTAAGTGGACAGGAAAGCAAAAAAGGGCGTCAGCTATGCCAAGTGGGGGTATATCTTCATCCTGCCTTTCTTCATCGTTTATTTCTTATTTACCTTTGTTCCCCAGATACTTACCATCTACAACAGTTTCTTTGAGAACTACAAGGAAGGCCTGACACAGATAGGTCCCAACTTCGTCGGTCTGAGGAATTATATCACGCTGTTTACACCTGACTCTGCAGGAACGATCAATATCCTCAAGTATACAGGAAATACACTTATCCTCTGGATCCTCGGAGCAGTTCCCCAGATCGTGATAGCCATGCTGCTTGCCATTTTCTTCACAAGCTACAGGCTTAAGATAAAAGGCCAGCAGTTCTTTAAAACAGTTATATACATGCCGAACCTGATCATGGCTTCAGCATTTTCAATGCTCTTCTTCACGCTGTTTTCTACAGTCGGACCGATAAATCAGCTTATAACATCGATGGGGTGGGCTGATGCAACGATCGACTTTTTCGCCTACACGATCACGGTCCGCGGGCTTATATCCCTGATGAACTTCCTCATGTGGTTCGGCAACACAACGATCCTCTTCATGGCAGGCATAATGGGGATCGACCAGTCGCTGTTCGAGGCTGCAAGCATAGACGGGGCAAATTCCCTGCAGGTCTTTTTCAAGGTAACAGTCCCGCTGCTCATGCCGATCATAGTTTATACGATCATCACGGCAATGATCGGAGGTCTGCAGATGTTTGATGTTCCACAGGTCCTTACCAAGGGCATGGGAATGCCGAACCGTACGAGCATGACATTGATCATGTATCTGAACAACTTCCTGTCAGGAAGCAAGAACTATGGAATGAGCGGCGCCATCTCGGTGATCATCTTCATAATCACCGGCATATTGAGCCTGATAGTGTTCCGGACGCTGAACAGAAATTACAGTGGAACGGAAAAGAAACACAGAAGGAGGAACTTACCGCAAAATGCACGCTAATAGTATTAAATCAGACAGTATTAAGGCAAAGATACAGCTGAACATATTAAGGGCAATTGTGTACATAATCCTTATTTTCCTTACATTACTGTGCCTGTTCTCCTTCTACATGCTGATCATCAATGCCACAAGGTCGAACGGACAGCTGCAGGGAGGCTTCACACTGATCCCTGCGGGACACTTCTTTGAGAACCTGAAAAATGCATGGACAGACAGCTCCATCAATATCCCGAGAGGCATGCTGAACAGCTTTATAGTAGCGACGCTTACCGCTGTTCTCACAACCTATTTCTCTGCACTGACAGCATACGGGATCCATGCTTACGATTTTAAGCTTAAGAAGTTCGCATTCGGATTCATCATGGCCATCATGGTCATCCCGAGCCAGGTTTCCGCGTCAGGTTTTGTGCAGATATGTTACAGGATAGGTCTTGTAAACAGTTACATACCTTTGATCATCCCCGGGATTGCGGCACCCATAGTATTCTTCTACATGAAGCAGTACATGGAAAGCGTTCTGCCCATGGAGATCATAGATGCGGCCAGAGTTGACGGCAGCGGAGAATTCAGAACATTCAACAGGATCATACTTCCGATGATAAAGCCTGCGCTCGCTGTACAGCTGATATTCGCATTCGTTCAGAGCTGGAATAACTACTTCCTGCCGGGTCTGCTGCTTACTGACAGCAAGATGAAGACTGTTCCCATCATGATCGCCCAGCTGAGAAGTGCGGACTATTCTAAGTTTGACATGGGCAAGGTTTACATGTTCATCCTGCTGGCAATACTCCCTGTAATCGTGGTCTATCTGATCCTTTCAAAGAGCATAATCAAGGGTGTTACAAGCGGCGGTGTTAAAGGCTGATACGGTATAAGCGAGGTAAAAAATGGCAACTGTAAGATTAGAGCATATTTATAAGATATATGACGGCGGAGTCACAGCGGTAAATGACTTCAACCTGGAGATAGAAGACAAGGAATTCATAGTCCTGGTAGGTCCTTCCGGATGCGGAAAATCAACCACACTGAGGATGGTCGCGGGACTTGAGAACATCAGCAAGGGAGAACTCTATATAGGCGATACCCTCGTAAATAACATTGAGCCCAAGAACAGGGACATTGCGATGGTCTTCCAGTCATATGCTCTGTATCCCCACATGACCGTATACGAGAACATGGCATTTGCGCTTAAGATGCACAAGATCCCGAAGGACGAGATCGACAGGCGCGTGCGCGAGGCAGCGGATATCCTTGATATCACCGAGTACTTAAACCGTAAGCCGAAGGCTCTTTCAGGCGGACAGAGGCAGAGAGTTGCCATCGGACGCGCGATCGTCAGAGAACCCAAGGTGTTCCTCATGGACGAGCCTCTTTCCAACCTGGATGCCAAATTAAGGAACCAGATGCGTGCTGAGATCATCAAGCTCAGGAAGCGCATTGACACGACATTCATATATGTAACACATGACCAGACCGAGGCAATGACGCTCGGTGACCGCATAGTCATCATGAAGGACGGACTGATCCAGCAGATCGGAACTCCCCAGGAAGTCTTCAATAAACCGGAAAATATCTTTGTTGCGGGATTCATAGGATCACCCCAGATGAACTTCTTTAACGGAGTGCTGAAAGAAGAAGGCGGCAGTGTATATGTACAGATCCCTGCGGCAAATGACGGTGAAGGCGCGAAGATAAGACTGACCGAAGAAGCTGCCGGAAAACTGAAAGATGCAGGTGACGGGAAAGAAGTCATCCTCGGCATCAGGCCGGAGCATATCAGAGTCGTCCATGAAGTGGGCGAAGGCACGGTAAAGGGTACAGTCGATGTATCTGAAATGATGGGAAGCGAGTACTACCTTCATATATCAGCAGCAGGCAAGGATGTGGTCCTCAGAGTTCCGATGACCGACCTTCCTGCAGAGTTCAGATCAGGCATACCATACGGCAGCGAGATCTGTTTTGAATTCCCTGCGGAATTGATACACATATTCGATGTTGAAAGCGAAGCAAACTTGCTGAAGTGACTTTTTTCATTTTTTTCTCTGGGACAGACGGGGCCTTAAGGTCCCGTTTGTTTTGTTCATCAATTGTGATATAATCTCATTTGTTTCCGGGGAGGATAGCGATGAGTGCGGCAAAAGCAAAAGAAAAGAAGAACAACATGACAGAAGGAGTGATCTGGAGATCGATCCTTCTTTTTTCGCTGCCGCTGATCGCCGGAAACATAATGCAGCAGCTCTATAATACTGCGGACTCATTCATAGTCGGACAGTTTGTCGGGGATACGGCACTTGCATCTGTTGGAATGTCAGGGACCATAGGCTTCTTTCTGATGGCTTTCATGTGGGGTGCCAGCACAGGTTCCGGTGTCGTAATTTCCCGTTACTTCGGAGCAAATGACAGGCTGAATCTGGGCAAGGCTGTCCATACGACAATGATACTTTCAGTGATCATCGGAGCAATTGTATCGGTACTCGGGATAGTGCTCGCAAGGCCTTTCCTCATGGTGCTCGGATGCCCTGATGACATGATGTCCACAGCCATGCTTTACATCCGCATATTCTTTGGCGGAATGATATTCAATGCCATATACAACATGGCAGCAGGCATACTGAATGCAGTGGGCAACTCCAGAAGGACCCTGCTGTATCTCGGTATCTCTTCCATGACCAACATCGCGCTGGATCTTCTGTTCGTTGCTGTCTTTAAATGGGGCGTGGCAGGAGCAGCGATAGCGACCTGCGTAAGCCAGCTGATCTCAGCCATTTTAATTGTGATCAATCTCCTCAGGACAAACGAGCCCTACGGACTCAGGATCAAGGAACTGAGATTTGATAAGCTGGCAGCCAGGCAGATCATACAAACGGGATTCCCTACAGCGATACAGAATGCGGTCCTGGCATTTTCAAACCTTCTGATCCAGGCCGGTGTAAATGCCTATGGCACACTGGCTGTGGCGGGATTCACCGCATGCCTTAAAGTGGACGGATTCAACATCCTTCCGGTCATGAGCTTCTCGCTTGCCGCAACGACATTTGTGGGACAGAACATCGGAGCCGGCAGGATGGACCGTGTAAAGAAGGGGACTGTAACAGCCATGGTGATGTGTATCATCTATTCGGCTGTTATCAGTGTGATCATGATAGTGTTCAGGACGCAGATCATAAGCATTTTTTCCGAGAGCGAAGCCGTTGTGGGATACGGCGTCCAGTGTCTGATGGCACTGGCCCCGTTCTATGTGCTGCTCGCGGTGATACATTCGCTTGCGGGTGCTGTCAGGGGATCGGGACATACCGTCCCGCCCATGGTCATTATCCTGATAAGCCTGTGCGCATACAGAGTCGCCTGGATAGAGATAGCGGCTCCGCTGTTCGGCAGCATCATCGGAGTTTATCTGACGTATTCAACATCTTTCTTTGTAGGTGCTGCCCTCATGGTGATCTATACACTGAGGGGGAAATGGCTCATTCCGAAAACATACGGCGAAAACAGATCACCGTCATAAAACATGTCTTGTCACAGCATGCATATCTGATACAATGAAACCGGGAGGTGACAACATGGTCAAAAAGATAATCAAGATCATTGCGATCATCATTGCTGCGGTATTAGTTATCGTACTTGGATATTTCGCTTACGCATTTTTAAGCTTCAGCAGGATAGACGACCATCTGGCACTTGATGTCCGGAACGCACCTGCCGGAGCACCGTATGGAGCTGAAATATACGGAGAAGTTGAAAGTGCGCTCCCGAAAGGGAAAGAACTGACTGCCGTTTCTTACAACATAGGATTTGGTGCATATTCAGATGATTTCACATTCTTCATGGACGGCGGAAAAGAAAGCTGGGCGTTTTCCAAGGAAGCGGTTTATGAAAACATAGACGGCGCAATGGATACGGTATATGCCTATGATCCGGATCTCGCGCTGTTCCAGGAAGTCGACATCGACGGCACAAGATCCTATCACATAGATGAAAGGTCTCTTGTTGTTCCGGGATTAGCCAGGAGCAGAAATTACGATTACATATTTGCACAGAACTACAACAGCCCGTTCCTGATGTATCCGCTCACCCAGCCTCATGGAGCAAATAAGGCGGGTATCCTTACATTCTCCACTGCAAAGATCACATCCGGAGAGAGGATCAGCCTTCCGATAGAGACAGGCGTCTCCAAGATACTGGATCTGGACAGATGCTACAGCAAGGCGAGGATCCCTGTTGAAGGCGGAGCAGAGCTGGTAGTTTACAACCTTCATCTGTCGGCATATACAGCAAATGCATCAACTGCGGAAAACCAGCTCAGGATGCTGGTCGAGGACATGCAGGCCGAATATGATGCAGGCAATTACTGCATCGCTGGCGGAGACTTTAACAGAGACCTTCTCGGAAATTCGCCGGAGATATTCCATACAGCTGTTCTTGAGGATAACTGGGCTGCGCCGGTGAACATGTCACTGTTCACGGACGACATCACTCTGGTCGCACCGTTTAACGAAAGCGCGCCAAAGGCAAGCTGCAGGAATCCTGACAAACCTTATGAGCCGGGTGATTTCGTGGTCACGGTTGACGGATTTGTAAAGTCAGCGAACATATCAGTTGTAGAGAGCGATGTCATAGACGTTGCATTCGAGTATTCGGACCACAATCCTGTATATGTAAAATTTATCCTTGAATGATGCGGACTCGGAAATATGAGCATAAAAAAGCGGGCTGCCCTGATGGGCAGCCCGTTTGTCATTTATGGAATGATCAATTCCCGGGGTTGTTTTTCTTTGCGAGGTCACGTACTGTATTATAGAGTTCGCTTTCATCTATGTTCTTGGGATGTGAGAGGAAACGGATGTAAGTCATTGCAGTTCCTTCTTCATCAGTCTTGAACAGGATGAAGTCGTCAACAGTGGGCTGGTAACCGATAAGGATATCGGTCTGCTCATTGAAATCAAGTTCTTTTTCATCGCCTGTGATATACAGGACTTTGCATTTGCCGTCACCGAATGCGGTTATCCATCCGACAAACGCTTCACCCTTTCTACCCTTGAGATCAATGGCTGTTATGACCATGTTTTCAGGCTGGTATCTGAATTCGATGATATCGCCTTCCTTAGGGAAGTAGCCGCTGGCTATGTCAATGTCATCAGCTATTGAGAGCTCGATCTCTTTGCCTGTTTCGATCTGGATGGTGCACTTGTCGTCCCACTTGGTTATCATGCCGCTTGCGACAACCTCGATGACCGGTGCGGGAGGATCAGTCTCGGTTTCCGTCTCAGTTTCAGTCTCTGTCTCAGTTTCAGTTTCAGTCTCAGTTTCTGTCTCAGTCTCTGTCTCGGTTTCTGTTTCAGTTTCAGTTTCAGTCTCAGTTTCTGTCTCAGTCTCTGTCTCTGTCTCTGTTTCTGTTTCAGTTTCAGTCTCAGTCTCTGTTTCAGTTTCTGTCTCTGTTTCTGTCTCGGTTTCCGTCTCTGTTTCGGTCGGCGTTTCAGTCGGGGTCTCGGTAGGAGTTTCGGTCGGGGTCTCGGTAGGAGTCTCAGTCGGCTTTTCAGTCGGCTTTTCAGTCGGCTTTTCGGTCGGCTTCTCGGTCGGCTTCTCAGTCGGTTTCTCGGTCGGTTTCTCGGTCGGTTTTTCAGTCGGAGGTTCCGGCTTCGGTGCGGGTTTCGAACAATATACGGTTACAGCAACAGGTGAATCTGCGATGTTTCCTGTATATGTGACAACTGCTTCAGCGCCGGTCTCGAACTTGGCTCCGGAGAATTCGGTCTTGTCAGATGCCTTGAACTTGTAAGTGCCGTTGGAAGTCTTAAGCTCAAATGAGCCCACGGATATGCTGCCTACAGTTCCGTTAATGACATATTTCTTTTCAGGGGTCCTGTCGGCTGCCTTGACTATGTCAATGGACACAGCTTCCGGATTTTCATGTATGTCTTTAAGGAATGATACGATTACGATATCGCCGTCTTTAAGCTCCTTTGCCTCTCCGGTGATCTTGGTATCCTTTGTGAGCAGGAACTTGAAGGCGTCAGCTGAGTCGATGCACAGCATGAAGCTGTTTTCGGTAAGCTCCGAGATGATGCCGTATGCGGTAATGTATTTAGGATCTTCATTCTCGGTGGTGACTAAAACGCGGACAGCATAAGGATCCTCGCTGATGTCGCCTGTATATTCTATCTCCAACGCGTCTCCGACGGACAGGTTACCGGTTATCTTGGTTGAGCTGTTGTATTCCAGGACAACAGTCAGTTCGCTTCCGCTTACTGTCAGAGTATGGTCGGTCATATCGATCAGTATGCCGGTGAAAAGATATACCGGGACATAGGGCTCGGTTACCGTGACCTTGTCGGCCTGGTGCTCTGAGCCTTGTTCATGATAGCGTATCTCGACCTTATCGCCGAGTGAAAGCCAGGAAGAACCGCTGACTACAAAATCAGTCATGGGAAGAGTTGTAAACTCCATGGTGGCCTGGCTGTTTGAAACGATCATCTTATTTCTGATAAACTCCGTCAATTCTCCTGCGAAGACCTGCTCTGCAGCGGCCGGGGTGGTGACCGGAACTGTTTCGGGTTCTTCGTTTTTGCTGCAGGCGCCAAGTATCAGCGATGCGCACAGCAGCATTGATATCAGGAAAAGAATGGATCTCATAAACTTCATCTTTTATCCTCCTGTTGAAAACCATAAGTCAGCGATACTTCATTGGGAAGAGGCGGGCAGGGAGTCTCAATATAATCTATGAGAGCGTCAACCTCTTCTTCCGTAAAGCTCTTGTATAAAAGCAGGCAGTCAGACCGCAGGAACTTTTCTTCCGCTCCGTTATGCATGAGCGCTTCGAAAGAATAATAGTATCCGTGGATATTAAACAGTGCGATCGGTTTATTTATCTGATGCAGCTGCTTCAGCGTCAGGATCTGAAAGAACTCATCGTAAGTGCCTATACCGCCCGGAGTTACTATGAAAGCATCGGCGTTTGTTTCCATGACGGATTTGCGGACGCCCATGCTGTCAGTGTATATGACAAGATCGCAGTGAGGGTATACTTCTTCGATTACGGTGTCACGGAAAAAGGTGGGAGCAACGCCCGTGATCTTGCCGCCTCCTTTTTTAAAGCCTCTGGCGGCAGCGCCCATCAGACCGCCGTCGCCGGCACCGAATATAAGATTATGGCCTCTTTTTGCAAGCATTTCGCCAAGGTCCGTAACGATCTCACGATAAGAGTTATCGATCTCGGTACTGGCAGCTCCGTAAATGCATATGTTCATGAGATACTCCTTTCAAAGCTATCAGTAGTTTCCTTTTCCTTCATTCCATTTCCACTCTGTGATCTCAGGAAGATCAATGCCGTTGTCATTGATGAACTGCCTGTGCTCAACGAGTTTATTCTTCATTTTCTGTATGAGGTGAGCGGCCTTGTTTTCTATCTGAGGGAGAAGCTGTACAACGCTCATGACCAGGCTGAAGCGGTCAAGCTCGTTGCGCACGCGCATGTCAAACGGTGTGGTAATGGTTCCTTCTTCCTTGTAGCCGCGTACATGGATGTTGCTGTTGTGACGTCTGTAAGTAAGCTCATGGACCAGCGTATGATAGCCCTGGCATGCAAAAAGTATCGGCTTATCTTTGGTAAATATGCTGTCATATTCCACATCCGTGAGTCCGTGGGGATGCTGGTTATGAGGCTGCAGCCTCATGAGGTCGACTACGTTTACGACACGGATCTTTATCTCGGGAAGTTCGTGGCGCAGTATTGTGACAGCTGCCAGGGTTTCAAGAGTCGGAGTATCGCCGCAGCAGGCCATGACAATGTCAGGCTCCTGTCCTTCGTCATTCGATGCCCAGTCCCAGATGCCTATGCCCTGAGTGCAGTGCTTTATGGCCTGGTCGGTGGTAAGCCACTGGGGGCGCGGATGCTTGCTGGCCACGATGACATTTACATAGTTCCTGCTCTTGATGCAGTGGTCAAAGCAGCTGAGCAGGCAGTTGGCGTCAGGCGGAAGATACATCCTGATGACATCAGCCTTCTTATTTGCAATGTGATCCAGGAATCCGGGATCCTGGTGGGTAAATCCGTTGTGGTCCTGCTGCCATACATTTGACGAAAGGACGTAATTAAGGGATGCGATATCCTGCCTCCAGGGCAGTTCACTGCACATTTTCAGCCACTTGGCGTGCTGTGCCGCCATTGAATCCACTATCCTGATGAATGCTTCGTAGCTGTTGAAGAAACCGTGACGCCCGGTGAGCAGGTACCCTTCAAGCATGCCCTCGCACATGTGCTCGGAGAGCATGCTGTCCATGACTTTTCCGTCAGGATCGAGATGATCGTCGATGCCGTCGATCTGAGGATCCATGAATCTTCTTCCGGTCACCTCGAATACGGCCTGAAGCCTGTTGGAAGCGGTCTCGTCCGGTCCGAAGATACGGAAGTTATTTGACTTCATGTTCAGCTTCATTACATCACGTACATAGGTTCCGAGGATGTACATGTCCTGAGCTTCTACTTCGCCTGCGGCTTTGACGTCGACACCGTAGTCGCGCCAGTCAGGCGTGCGGAGCGCTTTCAACAGGTAGCCGCCGTTTGTGTGCGGATTGGCGCCCATGCGCCTGATGCCCTTGGGGGCAAATTCCTTAATGCTCTCGATAGGCTCACCATTCTCATCGAACAGTTCTTCCGGTTTATATGATCGCAGCCAGTCTTCGAGAAGATGGAGATGCTCGTCTGTCTTGTCGCCCATGGCAATGGGAACCTGATGGGAGTTCCAGCTGCCTTCAAGGACTTTTCCGTCTACCACCTTCGGTGCGGTCCAGCCCTTTGGCGTCCTGAGGACTATCATGGGCCAGAAAGGTCTGGAGATGTCGCCGCCTTCGGCCTTTTCCTTGATCTTTCTGATCTGTTCAATGACAGTATCAAGTGTTGTAGCCATGAGATCGTGCATTGCAGCAGGATCGTCGCCTTCAACAAAGTAAGGTGTCCATCCGCAGCCCCTGAAGAAGTTTTCAACCTCTTCGTGGCTCATTCTTGCGAATATCGTGGGGTTAGCGATCTTGAATCCGTTCAGATGCAGTATCGGGAGGACAACACCGTCGGTGCGCGGGTTCATGAACTTATTTCCGTGCCAGCCGGTGGCTAGAGGGCCGGTCTCGGCTTCGCCGTCGCCCACTACGCAGGCAGCGATAAGATCCGGATTGTCAAGAACGGCTCCGAAAGCATGGGCGAGTGAATATCCGAGTTCGCCTCCTTCGTGGATCGAACCGGGTGTTTCGGGAGCGACGTGGCTCGGAATGCCGCCGGGGAATGAGAACTGTCTGAACAGCCTCTTCATTCCTTCCTTGTCTCTGGAGATATTCGGATAGATCTCTGAATAACTCCCGTCCAGCCAGTCCTGGGCTACCATTGCGTTTCCGCCATGCCCGGGTCCTGACAGATAGATCATGTTAAGGTCATATTTATTGATCACCCTGTTAAGGTGAGTGTAGATGAAGTTCTGACCGGGGCAGGTACCCCAGTG
>JAZOAJ010000059.1:0-4645 GCA_045595385.1 Lachnospiraceae bacterium
GGGATAATAACCCGCGTGGTTGGCAGGTGAAAGGAATATCTTGTCATACGATATGCCTGATGCCTTGCATGTCTTTTCATTAAGACCCGTAAATGCCAGTGTCTGGTCAAACAGTTTTATCACAGAGGACCCCATTGACCCTTTATACGTGCTTTCGAGGCCGCAGATGTTATCAGCGGCTATCCTGGCCTGCCTGTTTGCGGGACCTGCCAGTGAGATGACGGCATCGCTTCCGCTCACAGCATTCTTGACCTGAACTGCGTCTCCCACAGCATATATGGACGGGTCTGATGTACGCATGTGCTCATCAACAACGATGCTGCCTTTAAGTCCCAACTCAAGGCCGGCTGCATCTGCCAGTGCTGACTCCGGCACGACTCCCATCGCAAATACGGCCATGTCAGCGGTTATGACGGCGCCGCTGTTAAGCTGTACCACGATGGAATCTCCGCTCTGCTCCAATGCCTTCGGAGTATCGCCCAGGACAAGGTTGATGCCTGCTTTTCTCAGCCTTGCATGGACAAAGCTGGCGATCTCCATGTCAATCGGGCTCATGACCTGTTTCGACCTTTGAACGACGCTTACCGCAATGCCCTCATTTACCAGGTTCTCCGCAAGTTCAAGCCCGATGAATCCTCCTCCGAATATGACTGCGCTCTCCGGCTTCCTTCCATCGACAAACTCCTTTATGCGTAAGGTGTCTTCCACGGTTCGGAGGGTAAATACATTTTCTTTGGTTTTGCCGGGGATGTCCGGGATCACCGGATGCGCTCCCGGAGAAAGGACCAAGATGTCATACGGCTCTTCCCACTCCTCACCGGTCAAAAGGTTCTTCACTTTTACGGTCTTTCCTTCGCGGTCTATCGACGTCACTTCATGGCTTACCCTTACATCAACATTGAAACGGGTTCCGAAACTCTTCGGAGTCTGAAGCGTCAGGGCCGCCTTATCTGTAATGACATCTCCGATGTAATACGGCAGACCGCAGTTCGCGTAGGAAATATATCCTGTGCGCTCAAACATCGTGATCTTAGCGTTCTCATCAAGACGCCTGATCCTTGCTGCTGCCGATGCTCCGCCTGCGACTCCTCCGACTATTACTATCTTTCTGCTCTCACTCATTTGTATCCCTCTTATTTTATGATCAGAACGGAAATTGATCCGCATATTTACAATACTCCGGATTCGGGCGGTCATGTCCGTATTTCAGATAGTCCCGCCTGCAGTATTCTGGACCCATGCATTCGCTGCAGATCGACTCGAGCACGCTCTGCGCGATCCTTGCTGATTCCGCCTCACCGGCTATCTGTGCTGAGCCGTCCTTGCCGCTGTTATGCTCGATTATCCTTTCCAGATAACTGTTAAACTGTTCCAACTCCTCCTGGTCCAGGCAATCCAGCATTCCCGGAAGAAGCGCAGCTGCCAGCTCGGTGCTTTTTGCTGCCTTTCGTCCTTTCGGGGTAAGCTTTATGTCGATACGGCGCTTGTCATCCTGCGACCTGGTACGCTCGATCAGGCCTTTCTTTTCCATCTTACCCAGGAGCTCGGCCATTGCTGCCCGGCTCATGTGGATCTTTTCCCCGAGTTCAGACCGGCTGATGCCCGAATTTTCCAGCAGGATACCCAGTACTCTCCCCTGCCCGCGCAGCGGGTTGCTGCCGGCATCATTCTGAAAAGACCTGCGGATTATATTGATCTGTATCTGTCTTAAGTTTTCGATTATCTCATTTTTGATATCCATGTCATTTTACCGGAACCCAGCATTCGGCTGCTGCCCTGGCCGCGTTCTGCATTGCGATCATGTCGCATGCGTCATCCACTGCGTACATTTCGTTCTGCACATTGTCCTTGACGCAGCTGATCCAGTAGTGGAGCGGATAGTCCTCAGCCTCAGGCAGTTCCTCGTCCGGGACTTTCTCAAATGTTCCGCCTGCCGGAGCATAATATATGCCGCCCTTCCTGTCGGTGATGTAGCTGCCCTTTTCTCCGTGCACCTCAAGCATCCATCCGCCGCTCGAAGTCCTTGCGCAGCACTCGGCTACGCCAATGGCTCCGTTTTTGAACTCATACAGCGTTACGGTGTCGATGTCAGTCTTGCCTGTCGGGTCTTTGATCATCATGGAGGCAGCCCTCACGGGTTTTCCGAACAGATACAGAAGGACATGCTGGGAATGGGTATCCGCAACGATACCGCCGAGTTTCTGTATCCTGTCTATGACCGCGGGATCATTTACCTTATCACCGGGGCACTGCTCAAAGCTGATCCTGCTCTTGGCATTCACAACAGGTCCGATCGCGCCTTCTTCTATCTTCTTTTTGAAATATTTTGTTATGGGCGTGATGATCGGGTCGGCCATCGCAAGGATTATCCCCGACTTCTTAACCGCTGCCCTGACCTCTTCCGCCTCTTCGTTGGTAATGGTCAGCGCCTTTTCGACATACACGTGCTTTCCGGCATTTGCCGCCGCGATGATGTGCTTTGCGTGGACAACCGGAGGTGACATGATGATGACGCCGTCTATCGTTTCATCCGCAATGATCTCCTCCCAGCTTTCTTTCCCCGGGCAGTTACCGAGTTCGGCGTATTCTTTTGTGGTTTCCGGGTCTTCTGTCCAGACAGCAACCATTTCCGACTCTTCGTAAGAATTGATCAGCCTGACAAATTTGTCTGCATGTGCCTGAAATGCTCCTATAAGCGCGATCCTTTTCTTTCCCATTCTTTCCTCCTTTAAGGGGTCATTCCCCGATTTCTACTCCCCTGGTTCCCGTATCCACCGGGATGTATCCGTCGCCGTCATCCCTTTCTTTGCGGAGCTGACTGATGATCATGTCATGCTCCGCCATCGCCTCCGCGAGCGGGAATACCGGCTCCTTGCCTTCAAATATGCTGCCCTGCTTTGTGGCGCAGTAATCTGAAATGCATATGCGGTAAATAGTTTCGTTATCTTCCGTGTTTATCTCTGTTCCGTCATCCAGCGTGATGCTCAGCACCTTGTATTTACTGCCGTCGAAGGAATATGTAAATGTCAAGCCTGACATGATGTCGCCATAGCTTGAATCCTTAAGTCCCTGCTCCAGGAGCCGCGCAAGTTCTGCGCCTGTTACGTCGTACAGCAGCATGGCATTTCCAAACGGCACCATCGAGTAAATGTCATACATGGTTATCTGCCGCGTATACTCGCCGGACGGTATCTTAAAGCTGGTCCTGACACCACCGTAGTTGTAGAATGCCGCAACAGCCCCATCTTCCTGCACTGCCCTCAGCATGATGCTGGTAAGGAAGTTGGCCGCGGTGCATACGCCGTCCTTCCTGTCCTTAAGCACGGGAACGTCAACATATCCGACAACTTCACTCAGTTCCTCCCACACTTTGTTCCATGCTGCATAGGAAATGTCGAGTATGGTCTCGTCGAAATTTTCAAGATTCTCTTCTGAATCATAGAGGAGCTCCTTGTTGTCCGTGATGCCTGTATATTTTATGTCTTCTGCCTGCACAGTGCCCTCTCTGCCGATCACCATCACGGCGCTGGCATACCCCTGTGCCTTACTGTTTCCCTGAATGTAAGGGATCCCGTTTGAAGCTGTGTCCGCTGCGATCTCATGGGAATGTCCCCCGAGCACAAGGTCAACCTGGCCCGGATCCAGTGCTTCTGCAAGCGGTCCCGGCTGGTCGTGGGCAAGCACAACTGTCATGTCGGGGTTTTCTTTTTCATTGATCTCTCTGACCAGCGAGCTGAATCTCTCCGTATTGCCGTCTATCCTGTATGGCGCTATCTTGCTTGCCTTTATGTCATCGCTGTAATCGGGAAGATATCCGATGACTGCGATCTTCCTTCCTGCCTTCTCAAGTATCACATAGTCGCGGGTGAATGGCACTCTCTCCCCGGTCGCTGCATCATAAAGGTTTGCGGCGACGATCGGAATGTCAGGATCTCCCTTATACTCTTCCAGTTCGTACGGTGCAACTGTTCCGTCCGCGTCTGCGCAGAATCCTGTCACATCCCAGTCGAACTCATGGTTTCCAAGGCATACTGCATCATAATCCATCGCATCTATCGCTGCGCGGATCGGTGCGCCGTCAAGCAGATCTGATATAGGCGGCCCCTGGTAGAGGTCTCCCCCGTCAAGCAGGAGCACGTCGTCATACTCTCCTGATGCTCTTATGTCATCAATGGCTTTTGCTATGTATGCCAGCCTGTACTGGAATGTCTCCGGATTTCCCGATGACGCCTCTATGATATTTCCATGGATGTCGGTCGTCTCGATGACCAGTATCCTGACATCCCTGGCAGCCGTTGTCTCTTCTGTTTCCGCAGCAGTCGTTGTCTCCGTTTCGGGCTTTGCAGTGCTCTCTTCTGTAACTGTCCCGGCCTGGGTTGTAGCGGCCTGGGTTGTGGCAGACGTCGCCGTCCCAGCTCCAGCGCAGGAGACGAGCAATGCCGCGATCAACAGCAGCGAAATGATAGTGACAAAGATATTTTTTATGAATTTCATACTATTCTCGCTTGTAATAGTTAGAATGTTATTTTATTTTACCATCATTTTGCTTTTGGGAACCATCTTTTGTTGTTTGGTGTACAGATTTTACGCTTGTGACCATCTTTTTGCTTCTTGGTGTACAGATTTTACGCTTGTGACCATCTTT
>JAZOAJ010000060.1:0-3895 GCA_045595385.1 Lachnospiraceae bacterium
TCCCAGCCGTCCATCTTCGGCATCATGACATCCAGGAGCACAAGATCGATCTTATTGTCCTTGTACATGATGTCGATGGCCTCTTCACCGTTCCCGGCTTCGAGCACAATATAATCCTTCGCGGTAAGGAAATCCTTTACGATCTTCCTCATCCTTGCTTCATCATCAACTACTAAGATCTTAAGTTCGTTCATATCGCACCTCAACCTATGGATTTAGTTGCCTTTATAATAATAATGCAATGTGAAAAATTAGTGAATACCAAAAACAGTATTTTGATGGTAATATATCGATATGGCTTTTGATGGAAGCGCCGTCGCCGCTCTAACCGACGAACTGAAGAAAAAACTTGAAGGCGGCCGTATCGCCAAGATCGTACAGCCTGAAAAGGACACCCTCCTTCTCACTGTAAAAAGCGACCTTGGGCAGTACAGGCTGTTTATTTCAGTCAACCCTTCTCTTCCCGTCATGTATCTGACTCAGGAAAATATGACGGCTCCCCTTCAGGCCCCGGCATTCTGCATGCTGCTAAGGAAACACATCCAGTCAGGCCGCATCTTGAGCATTTCGCAGCCTTCAATGGAAAGGATCATAAACATTGAGATCGAACACCGCAACGAGATGGGCGACCTGTGCACAAAGATCCTGACCACCGAACTCATGGGCAAGCATTCCAACATAATCTTCAGGGACGGAGACAGGATACTGGACAGCATAAGACATGTATCCGCCCTTGTAAGCTCCGTTCGCGAAGTCCTTCCCGGCAGGGATTACTTTATCCCGTTTGAAGAGGGAAAACTGGATCCTTTCGCCGCTGACTTTGAGCGCTTTGAAGAAAAGGTATGCCATGGCAGCCTTCCTGTATTCAAGTCGCTCTACACTTCCGTCACAGGTTTCAGCCCTTCTCTTTCAGAGGAAGTCGCGTATAATGCCGGGATCGACGGTCAGCGCAGCAGTGAAAGCCTGTCACTCGAAGAGTCCCTCTCGCTGTTCCAGAGCTTCAAGAAGACAATGAGGATCATCGAAAATGGTGAATTTGCCCCCGCCATAATATACGATAAAGGCATCCCCTCCCAGTTCACGGCATTTGACCTGAAGATCAACAGCAGGTTTGAATGCGAACACATGGAGAGCATGTCAGATGTCCTGTGCACATATTACGCGAAGAAGCAGGAAAATACAGTAATAAGCCAGAAAACATCTGCCCTCAGGCAGAGCGTTTCAAACATGCTCACCAGGAGCAGGAAGAAATATGATCTTCAGCTCAAACAGATAAAAGACACTGAAAAGAAGGACAAGTATAAGGTATATGGCGAACTCCTCACCGCGTACGGCTACGGGATCGAACCCAATGCAACATCTTATACCTGCACGGACTTTTATACCGGCAGTGAAGTCACCATACCGCTTGATCCTACCCTTTCACCCATAGATAACGCCAAAAAGTATTTTGAAAGATACAGCAAGCTCAAGCGCACGGCTGAGTCGCTCCGTGACATTACCGAATCGACCCGTCTTGAGATAGAACACCTTGAATCGATATCAGCTTCCCTGGATACAGTAAAGAATGAGGCTGACATTGCAGACATTCGCAGGGAAATGACCGAGGCGGGATACATCCGTGCCGCAAAAGACCAGGTCAAAGGCAAAAATAAGGTCTCGAAAGCTGTAAAGTCAGAGCCGCTGCACTACCTGTCATCCGACGGCTTCCATATCTATGTAGGCAAGAACAATTACCAGAATGAATTCATCACTTTCAAGCTGGCTGACGGCGCCGACTGGTGGTTCCACGCCAAGAAGCTGCCCGGTTCCCATGTGATCGTGAAGTGTGAGGGTAAAGATCTGCCTGACAGGACATTTGAAGAAGCAGCTTCTCTGGCTGCCCACTACTGCAAGGCAGAAGGCGCAGACAGAGTTGAGGTCGACTATGTACAGCGCAAGCACATAAAAAAGCCCGGCGGCGGGAAACCGGGCTTCGTTATCTATCATACAAATTATTCAATGACAGCGGGAACTGACATAAGCGCTCTTAAAGAGCTGTGATGTCAGATGATCATGCATCCGCCTTTCTTTCTGACGTCCAGTACATTGCATGCATCCTTCCCGAACCTCTCATCCATCACATTCTTATAATCATCCAGGATATCATCAGGGACTATCGCAAGTATGGTCCCGGCAAATCCGCCGCCATGGACGCGGAATGCGCCTCTGCCCTGAAGGATCTCCCAGCTCATGTCAAGAGCTTCAGCCAGCGGGCTTTCATTAGCCTTGCCCGGAAGGCATACATTCTGAAGAAGGCGGAATGAAGAGTCTCCTGACTCGCAGATGAGTTCGAGAGCCTGCTGAAGGTAGGTAAGCTTCTCCTCATCTTCTGCAGGGGCTTCGGCTCCATCCTTTACATAGAGTTCATCTCCTCTTCCCTCACTCATCGCGATGAGGCATTTCCTTAATTCTTCAACCCTCTCTTCTTCGTTGATGAAGTGGATCGTTCTCTTTGCCGCGCGCTCTCCCACAGTTTCCATGAAAGCTCCAAATGAATCCTTTATCTCATCTTCGCTCACGTCCCTGAGGACTTCCTTACCGAAGAACGCTGCCGCGGCTTTCATGTCCGCCGGTATCCGGGCATAAGCATCTGTCAGATCCTCATGGGAGGAGCCTGTATTTGTCACGCAGATCGTGTATCCGGCAGATTCGAACTCGGCATCCAGCTTTTCAACAACAGGATCCTGCGGGTCCTTCAGATCGACGTAGATGAGTCCGCCGACTGAACATGCAAGCTGGTCCATGAGCCCTGACGGCTTTCCGAAATAGTCATTCTCGGCGATCTTTCCGGCTTTTGCTATCGTCACAGGATCGATCTGCGCGTCATTAAAGAGTCCGGAAATGATATTTCCGATCAGCACCTCAAAAGCAGCTGAGGATGAAACTCCCGATCCCTTCGGTACTTCACTGATGACATACGCGTCAAATCCGCCTATGCTGTATCCGTATCCCTTAAGGGCCGCGGCAACACCTCTGATGATGGCAGCGGTGCTCTCCTTCTCTTCTTCCGCAGGATCAAGCTCAGTGATGTTTATCTCGCTCATCCCGTTTCCGAGGGAACAGACCCTGATCACATCCTCGTGATTTGCACCGGCTGCGGCGACCATGTCGATGTTCACGGCTGAAGCTATTATCTTGCCGTTCTGATGATCGGTATGGTTTCCGCATATCTCGACACGTCCCGGGGCGCTGAAAAGATGGACATCATTTGCCGAAATATGACCGGCTTCGGCCAGCCCGCTGTCGGTATATGTGTCGATGTAGCCTTCAACGCATGCGAACAGATTCTTTATCGACACGTCGTCAAAAGTCTCTCCGTATACGTCCTCTATCTCTTTCTCGTAAAACCCCGTGAACAGGCTTTCTTTTAACTCATGTATCTCCACTAGATATTTGCCTCTCTGCCTTTTGCCGCGAGCTCCACGACCTTATATCCGCCGTCATATACGCCCTGCTGCTTAAGTACCATTATGCGCTTGCTCATTTCAACAAGTATGCTGCGGTCATTGATAAACACGTCAGTCATTTCATTTAATGACTTGGCGTCCTCGCATTCAAATGTGGAATCACCGATCTCCTGCGCGTGGATCGCTCCGTAGACCTCATGGCCTCCTATGTGCCTCATCATGAGCTTCGGCACCGGATAGAACGAAAGCTCGGAAGGTTTTGTGACGAGCACATCGCATTTCCTCATCAGCAGATTCGTTGAATAAACAGCCTCAAATATGTCATTGTTGCATACGCAGCAGATGCACGGATCGAGGTCTGAGTCAGCAGCCTCAGTCCATTTGCACAGGCCTTCATAATCGTTAAAGAATGTGATGCACCTGTTTTCAAATCCGGGCATTTTCTG
>JAZOAJ010000061.1:0-2384 GCA_045595385.1 Lachnospiraceae bacterium
GTTCGATCCCCCATCATATTCTACATAATAGAACAACAGACAGCCAAAAGGCTGTCTGTTGTTCTATGGTGGAGCGTAGGGGGATCGAACCCCTGGCCTCAAGATTGCGAACCTTGCGCTCTCCCAGCTGAGCTAACGCCCCGCGCCACCGTTATTAAAACCGTTGAAAATGTCAAAAAATAAAAAATGGTCGGAGTGGCAGGATTTGAACCTGTGGCCACTTCGTCCCTAACGAAGTGCTCTACCAAGCTGAGCTACACCCCGACGCGTGTTATACTATAACACATTGATTTTTATTTTTCAAGCATTTTTTGCAGGAAATTTAAAAACTGTCTGAACTATGGCGTATCAGACAGCTTCAAATCGCTTATTGATCATCCTTTCTTGAAGCCACATAATAGGGGAGTGCCACGAAAACTGCGCCGCCTATGATGTTGCCGATGGTGACGCACAGGAGGTTATAGAAGTAACCGCCTATCGACACTGCCTGCTCCGCAGGATTCAGAAGAGCCACGGTCATCAGGGTCATGTTGGCGATGCTGTGCTCGAAGCCTGTTGTGATGAATGCGAAGAGGCACCAGAAGATCATGATGAGCTTGCCGGCGTCTGAAGTGGCGCGGCCTGCGCTCCAGACGGCGAGGCATACCAGGAAGTTACAGAGGATTCCACTGGCGATGAGGGGGACGATGCCTGCGGACATCTTGGCAGCTGCTCCGGCTGCCATAAATGTGGCTACCGGTCCTGTGCAGAGTCCGGTCAGATGGTAGATCAGTGCCAGCACGATGGCTCCTGCAAGATTGCCGATCCAGCAGATAACCCAGAGCTTCACAGCATCGGACATGCGTATCTTTTTGCCAAGGACGCCCATGGTCATCACCATGTTGTTTCCTGTGAAGAGTTCAGCCCCTGCCATGACTACCAGACTCAGAGCTACTCCGAAGGAAAGGCCCATGACCACTTTGGTATAGGCAGCACCGTCAAGCTGACCGCCGATGGTGAAGGCCAGCAGCACTCCGACTCCGATGAAAGCGCCTGCCATCATGGAAAGGATGAAATACCCCAGAGGGTCCTTGTTCAGCATGTTTATCTTGGAAACTGAACCGTTTGCGGTTTTATCAAAATCAGGTTTGAACATTTTGCGGCTCCTTACTGAGATGTCGTTATATTACAAGGATTATACCATATACAAAAGTCATGCACAACCTTTGAAAATGCCGATTTTCCTTGACATTCAAGGCTTTGGGTGTTAGTATCGTAGTAATATAAATAGTATTTCAAAGATCATTATGCTCTTCCGGACGGCCGGAAAAACGCGAACAGAATTCTTACCCATCGCATATCCGGACGGCCGGATTTATATTACCCAAATTCAATCGTAAAAAGGAGCAGAAGACCTATGAAAAAAATCTTAATCGTAGTTTTATCTTTGTTCATGCCTTTCACGCTGGCAGCCTGCGGAGGCGGTTCAGCAGAGCCTGAGATCAATATCAATCCTGAACCGGCAGGAGAACCCGTTGAAGGCGGAGAGATCATCGTAGGTGTTACCGCCGACCTGGACTCCAGCTTGGATCCTCACGTATCTTCTTCCTCTGCAGGAACCAGAGAGATCCTCTTCAATGTCTATGAAGGTCTCATGAAGCCTGATTCAGAAGGAAATCTCAATCCGGCAATTGCCGAGAGCTATTCCGTAAACGACACAGCAGATGAATATACCTTCGTTCTCAGAGACGGCGTAAAATTCCACAACGGAAATGACGTTACCATCGACGACGTGGTCTACTCACTTTCAAGGGCTGCAGGTCTTGAGACCGGCGAGCCTCTGGTTGCTGACGTTGCAGGCATCGCAGCTGTAGAAGCTCTTGATGAAAAGACCGTTAAGGTGACCCTTAAGGCCCCTGACACGGAGTTCCTTGCCCACATCACAACAGCCATCATTCCCAAGGACATCGATCCTGCAAATGAGGTAGTTGGAACCGGTCCTTTCAAGTTCACTGAGAGAAAGGTACAGGAAAGCATTACGCTTGAGAAATTTGACGGATACTGGGGAGAGAAGCCTTATCTCGATAAGGTCACCCTCAAGGTAATCGACAATGCAGAGACTCTGGTAATGAGCCTTAAGTCCGGAGCTGTGGACATGGCTACACATCTTGTGTTCAGCCAGGTAAAGGAACTTGCAGGGCTTAACATCTATGAAGGCGCATCCAATGCAGTTCAGGGACTTTATCTGAACAATGCTGTCAAGCCGCTCGATGATCCTCTTGTAAGACAGGCTCTTTGCTATGCCGTTGACAAACAGGCCATCCTCGACCTTGCATTCGACGGACACGGCACACTGGTAGGATCCAGCATGTTCCCCGCTTTCAAGAAGTACTTCATGGACGAAC
>JAZOAJ010000062.1:0-2264 GCA_045595385.1 Lachnospiraceae bacterium
CGGCCCAGAAGCATGACCAGCTTGAAAAAGCCAGGCTGGGGGAAGTGGATGTGATCATCGGGCCGAGATCCGCCCTGTTCACACCATTCAGGGATCTGGGAATCATCATAATCGATGAAGAGCATGAAGGCACATACCGTAATGAGAATGTACCCAGATACCATGCCAGGGAGGTGGCCATTAAAAGGGCTGAACTCTCAAACGGGATCGTGGTAATGGGGTCAGCGACGCCAAGTATTGAGTCCTACTTCAAGGCCAGGAAAGGGCTGTATCAGCTATATAAACTTGAGAAACGGGCAAACGGGGCTGTACTCCCGGATGTTGAGATAGTCGATCTGAGAGAGGAACTTAAAAGCGGCAGACGCTCAATGGTCAGCGAAAGGCTTTACTGCCTGATAGAAGACCGGCTTTCCAGAGGCGAGCAGATAATGCTCTTCATAAACAGAAGGGGTCATTCAAGCTTCGTATCCTGCAGGCAATGCGGGAAACCATTAAAATGTCCCCACTGCGATGTGTCGTTAAAATACCATAATAACGGCAAGCTCATGTGCCATTACTGCGGTTATGAGATGCCAATGGTAAAGACTTGCCCGGAATGCGGATCAGCATACATCGGGAGATTCGGTGCCGGCACTCAGAAAGTTGAAGAAGAGATCAACAGGCTGTTCCCTCAGGCAAAGACTCTCCGCATGGACTTTGATACGACAAAAGAAAAGGACGGTCACGCAAAGATCCTCTCGGCCTTTAAAAACAGAGAGGCTGATATACTGATAGGAACACAGATGATAGTAAAGGGGCATGACTTTGCAAATGTTACCCTTGTCGGCATCATGGCGGCTGACATGTCACTGTATTCAGAGAGCTTTCAGGCACCTGAGCGCACTTTCCAGCTGATAACACAGGCGGCGGGAAGGGCAGGCCGGGGTGATAAAAAAGGCAGCGTTGTCATACAGACATATTCTCCGGATAACTACGCCATACAATGCGGGGCAAAACAGGACTACGAAAGCTTTTACGCATTTGAAATGGATTACAGGACTATCCTCGGATATCCGCCTGTAAAGACGATGCTCGGCATACTCCTGACAAGCGCGGATAAAACTTTCCTGGAGAGTGTCAGCAGGCAGCTCGCTTCATGCCTTGATAAGACTATTAAAGGAATGGGAAAAGACATCTGGGAAATGGGTCCGGTAGACCCTTCCGTATCCATGTTGAGCGACAGATACAGAAAGATCATATATCTCAAATCGGACGATTATGATGATCTGATACTAATGAAAGATACTGCTGAGGAGTTTCTGCAGCAGTACCAGGGAAAAGACATACAGACAGCATTCGATTTTCAGCAATAGGAGGCAGGAACATAAATGGCACTTAGACAGATAAGAACAGAAGAGGATCCTATCCTCAGAAAGATCTCAAAACAGGTTAAGGAAATAACGCCGAGAACAGAGGAACTGATAGATGACATGTGTGAAAGCCTGGAATCTTTCAACGGCGTGGGACTTGCCGCAGTACAGGTAGGCGTTCTTAAAAGGATCTGCATAATCAACATAGATCCAGAAGACCTGATGACAGATGAAGAAGGCGAAGAACCGAAAGCATCGGAAGGCTTCATGATACATACTGACGGAAAAGACCTTGTTGTCATTAATCCGACTGTTATTGCCGAGGGCGAAGATACCCAGACCGGCAGCGAAGGCTGTCTGTCATTCCCGGGCAAATGGGGAGTGGTCACAAGACCGTTAAGAGTGACACTGAAAGCGTTTGACAGGGAGCTTAAGCCATACGAACTGAAAGCAGAAGGCCTGCTTGCCAGGGCGATCTGCCATGAGACAGACCACATGGACGGCCACCTTTATGTGGACAAGGTAGAGGGACCTGTGCATACTTCTGAAGAAGACAATGAGGAAGACGGAGAGGAGTAAGATGAAGATAGTTTTTTTCGGAACTCCGCATCTGGCGGCCTGCATGCTTGAAAAACTCATTGCTTCCAGACATGAAGTGATCGGTATCGTCACACAGCCGGACAAAGCCTCGGGAAGAGGGAAGAACATCAGCTTTTCACCGGCCAAGGAGACCGCGCTTGCCGCGGGGATAAAGGTGCTGCAGCCTGAAAAGATATCTGACAGCGCAGCACTTGAGGAGATAGAAAGCCTTGGCGCTGATCTGCATGTTGTTGCCGCTTATGCACAGAAGCTGCCGGCAAGGCTCCTGGAGATGGCACCGTTCGGATGCATTAACGTACATCCGTCTCTTCTTCC
>JAZOAJ010000063.1:0-4248 GCA_045595385.1 Lachnospiraceae bacterium
AGAGCCATGTCCTTGAATGCGATCGTTGCGCCGTGGAACAGCTCAAGATAATATGTCCCGTTCTTATTTACAACAGGAGCTATCTCTTCTGTGTCAAATTTGCTGTCATATGCATTGTCAATACAGTTTTTCAGCTCATCATCGGTGAAATCTGAAAAGAACCTGCTCATGACATGGAATGCGATGTCTTTGTATTCCATGCCGACAGCTTGCTCCAGATCGAGATCAAGTGCAGGTATACTGGTGGGTACAAATAAACCGCCGTCTTTTGAAAGGCCCTGTAAAATAGCCTGTGAAGCCGTTACACAGCTTCCGTCACCTCTTGTGCTCTTGTATAAAATATCCATTGATCGTTCCTTATCTGTTATCTGAGACCTTCTGTTTCAAATCTTGCCATCTGACGCAGGCAGTTTTCAAGACTTATGACTCTTGCGTCAAACGGACCTTCATCTATCACTACATCAAGCGATACCGCAAAATCAGAGATCATCTTGTCTGTGATCTGGCCCCTCATCTGCCTGAGTATCTCGATCTTTTCCTTGTATGAACGTGAATCAAAGAAACGGTCATAAAGTTCTGTGATCCTGTCATCTTCTGCTTTGCCGGCTTTCACAGGAGGATTTCCGTCAAAAGTATTCTTTACTGCATCAATGAACTCCTCGGAATTAAGGACAGTAGGATCATCAATGACAGTGATCTGCGCCAGGTCTCCGGTCATGAATCCTGCCTCTATGGTGTCGATGACAGCCTTTTCCATCCTGTCAGCCCAGTCGATCAGTCCGGCATTTCCATCCAGCTGGCCGCGTTTCCTGAGCGCGCCTGTCCATGCATATATGGTAGCGATGGAGTTTGTGGAGGTCTTTTCTCCCTTTAAGTACTTGTAATAGTGACGCTGTACAGTTCCGTGAGCAGCCTCAAATTCATAATTGCCGTCGGGTGAGACGAGTACTGAAGTCATCATGGCAAGGGCTCCGAACGCAGTTGCGATCATGTCACTCATTACGTCGCCGTCATAGTTCTTGCATGCCCAGATAAAGCCGCCCTCACTCTTGATGACTCTGGCCACGGCATCATCGATCAGTGTATAGAAATACTTGATGCCGGCAGCCTCAAATTTTTCTTTAAAGTCTTTCTCATAAATATCAGCAAATACTTCCTTGAATGTCTGGTCATATATCTTGGAGATCGTATCCTTAGCTGAAAACCAGAGGTCAACCTTGCTGTCAAGAGCATAGTTGAAGCAGCTGTAGGCGAATTTCGTCACGGAATCTATGGTATTGTACTGACCCTGCAGAAGTCCGGGACCCTTGAAGTCAAAGACTTTCTTTACAGTCTTTTCCCCGCTGCCGGATGTGAATACCAGCTCAGCTGACCCTGCTTCCTTAACATCGATCTCAGCCGCTTTGTACAGATCGCCGTACGCATGTCTTGCGATCGTTATGGGAGCCTTCCAGCTGCGGACATAAGGCTGTATGCACTTTGTCATGATGGGCGTTCTGAATACAGTGCCGTCAAGCTGTGCCCTTATCGTGCCGTTAGGGCTTGGATACATTGCCTTGAGGGAATACTCTTCAACACGAGCCCTGTTAGGAGTGATGGTTGCGCATTTCACGCCGACTCCGTATTTCTTTATTGCCTCAGCCGCATCAAAAGTAACCTTGTCATCAGTCTCATCGCGCGACTTAAGCCCCAGATCGTAATACTCGGTCTTAAGATCGATGTACGGTAAGATGAGTTTTTCCTTGATCATTGACCAGAGGATCCTTGTCATTTCATCTCCGTCCATCTCAACAAGCGGAGTCTGCATCGTGATCTTTTCCATCGTATTTTCTCCTTAAACTATGATCCCGTTATTCCTGATATGAGCAGAGCTGTAAGCCGGGTTCTGTCTTGGATGGCCATCTATCTTGTCCTGCCGTTGCCGGCAGGCTCTTCGCGACCTACCTGAAGGCTAGACGGGCCGCCCTTAAAGCGCCTTCTGCTTGGTCTTGCTTCGGATGGAGTTTACCTCGCCTCCGGTGTTACCACAGGAGCGGTAGTCTCTTACACTGCCATTTCACCCTTACCTGATAAACAGGCGGTATACTTTCTGTTGCACTTGTCCTGGGATCGCTCCCGCCGGACGTTATCCGGCATCCTGCCCTATGAAGCCCGGACTTTCCTCACCAGGGTTTCCCCTAAGCGCAGCCATCTGCTCTGCTCATTCGTTTATGATAACTTTTTTAATGGCATATTTCAAGAAATTTAATCCCGCACGCCGACCTGCCAGCCTATGCTCAACTTATCGTCATCTCCTTTTACAAACCATATCTGGCCCAGGTCCTTAGTACAGAATATCTCTGTTCCATAGGCATTTAGCCTTGTTATGGTCTCCTTATGGGGATGCCCGTACGAATTGTATACTCCGGCTGAGATCGCAGCATATTCCGGCTTAATGGACTCGATAAACGGCGAGCAGCTTGAATACCTTGAGCCATGGTGAGCCACGTCAAGCAGATCCGCATGAGTCCCTTCCAGACCGTCTTCAAGCAGAGCCATCTCCTGAGATGCACTGATATCTCCCGTAAACAGTGCGCTGAAGCCCTCCTGTTTCAGCAACATGACTGCTGACTTCTCATTTGTGCCGGCATAGGTCATGCTGTCAAACGGATGCAGACATTCAAGCTCTGTACTGCCGTCATGTATCGTTATTCCCTGCTTTAACCGGATAATGTTCACGTTTTTCGCCGATGCCAGTTCCATAAGTCTTTCATATGTTCCGTTTCCATCAAAATCAGCGATAAGCAAATTGATGATGCGCATGTCTTCTCCCTTTCCGTCAAGCATTTCAATGACTCCGGAGACATGATCCGTATCGGGATGAGTGACGATCATGTGATCTATCCGTTTTATCCCCAGGTAATGAAGGGCGCTTTTCAACCTGCTTTCATATACTTCACTTATGGTAGCCGAGCCTGCATCGATCATGATCACAGTATCATTTTCAGTCGTTATGAGTATGCTCTCTCCCTGCCCAACATCGAAGAATGTGATCTCAAGAGAGTTAAAAGGCCTTCTGAAGGATATGACAAAGAGAAGGAACAAATATACTGCAAGCATCACTGCTAATCGACAGGCAATGTTATTTTGGGACCTGACTTTACCTTTGATCTTCCGGGCAAAGAACATGGCAATGATCAGAATGACGTAATACAGGATAATATTCACGGCAGCTCTTTTTCCTGTGATGACACTGCTCCCCGGCAGCATTGTGAAGACTTTGCAGATAAACATGACAGCTTTGGCAAGGAATACCGGAAAGCCCATGAGGAACTTCCCTGCTGAAATGCTTATCATCCCGGCAACGCCCCCTGCCAGAGCGCCGCTGAGTAAATAAGGCATGAACGCAAGTACTATCACATTGCAGACAGGAGCATATAAGGGATATTCAAAATACATTGAGATAATAACAGGGATCGTGGCTGCTGATACCGACAATGAAGCAGCGGCGGCCCTGGCTGCTCTTGCCTTCAGCCCTGCTCTTTTCTGTTTGCCGTTTATTTCTCTGACATAAGCAGGAGCTGCTAGATCAGATACCGGACCTGCAAGGATCCCCATTGACAACACTGCGGTAAAAGAAAGGATAAAGCCTGAATTAGTCACATAGTACGGATTGGAGATGAGAAGCAGGATGCCCGCCAGGCTAAGCGAAGACAGCATGTCATACTTTCTTCCCATGTTCACTGCTCCGAGGTTGACTGACATCATGACAAATGCGCGTACTGATGAAGCTGATCCGCCGCTCATAAGACAATAACCCGCCACTGTAACAATTGAAATAATAGTTGCATGACCGGGTCTCAGTTTTTTCCTAAGCAGCCTGAACAGACCCATGCCTATAAATGAAATGTGCAGGCCTGATATGGCAATAACATGTGAGATGCCGCTGAGCTGGAACAGGTCACGTACCTCATCATTAAATGCTTCTTTGCGCCCTGTTACCATGGCGTCAAGTATCCCTCCGCATTCATCACCGGCACAGCGCAGTATGGAATCTGACAGCCGCGCTCTGAAAGACCTTGCAAGCTCCCTTACAGGTGAATACGAGGCCGAGATCACTGTGAATGAATTCAGTTTATATTTCCGGTAAAAGCCAAGTGAACGGTAATATGACTTCTCATCAAAGTTACCTTTGTTCCTGGCAGTGCTCCACTCTGAATAGGTGCAGTCAGCCAGAATGACATTACCGGTCTTTAAGGAATTAAGATC
>JAZOAJ010000064.1:0-2470 GCA_045595385.1 Lachnospiraceae bacterium
CCGGCAGGGTCAGGAGGGGTATTCTTCCATCCCTATCTTCAGGGAGAGAGAGCACCTATCTGGAATTCCCATGCCAGGGGAATGTTCATAGGCATGACACTTAACACAACAACAGATGATCTGGCGAGGGCTGTCATGGAAGGTACTGCGTTCGCTATCAGACACGCTGCTGAAGCGATCGCAAATGAAGGGGCAAAGATAGAGTCTTTACGTATCACCGGAGGCGGGGCAAAGAGCCGTACATGGTCAAAGATCAAGGCGTCCATGCTGAATGTCCCGGTGCTGATCACTGACGAAAGATCGGGGGAGGTGCCATTTGGAGATGCTCTGATAGCAGGGAGATCCGCCGGTATATTCCCGGATCTGAAAGCTGCCCTTAAAGAACTGATCACTATTAAGGAAGTGATCGAACCGGATCCCGAATGGGTAAAATACTATGATGACGCTTTCCCGTATTTCAAAAAAATATATGTCTCATTAGATGATACTTTGAGAAATCTGCAGGATAAATTTGGTATAATAAATAATTAATTGATCGGATGGTGTAATATGAATTTTATATTTATATCTCCTAATTTTCCGCATACATACTGGAATTTCTGTGACAGGCTCCGCCGGAACGGCATGAACGTGCTGGGTATCGGCGACGCTTCATATGACAGCCTTGAGGACGGCCTTAAGAATTCGCTGACTGAGTATTACAGGGTTGATACCCTGGAAAGCTATGATCAGGTATTCAGGGCTGTTGCTTACTTTTCATATAAGTATGGCAAGATCGACTGGATCGAGTCCCTGAATGAATACTGGCTTGAGCAGGATGCGGATCTCCGTACCGATTTCAATGTGAATACCGGCATAAAGAGCGACCGGATAGGGTTCATAAAGGCAAAGTCCAAAATGAAGGAACTCTATCATAAAGGCGGCATACCAACAGCAAGGCAGTGTCCGGTCACTGACATAAATGAAGCAAAGAAATTTATCAGCGAGGCGGGATATCCGGTCATCGTAAAGCCGGATATCGGTGTCGGAGCCGCAAATACTTGGAAACTTAAAAGCGACAGTGATCTGGAGGCTTTTTACAAAGAACTGCCCGATATCCCTTATGTGATGGAAGAGTTCATTAAGGGGGACCTTTGCTCATATGAAGCCATTCTGGACTCGGACTGCGAGCCTTTGTTTGAGAACATGACGATCTGGCCGACTCCGGTAATGAACATAGTAAACGATGATCTGGAACTGCAGTATTATACCTGTCCGAATGTGGAAGAAAAATTGCGGCAGGTTGGCAGAAGAACATCCAAGGCATTCGGAGTTGAACAGCGTTTTGTCCATTTGGAGTTTTTCCGTCTGACGGAAGACAAACCCGGCCTCGCAGGCAAGGGAGAATATGTCGGACTGGAAGTCAACATGAGACCGCCGGGAGGATATACACCGGACATGATGAATTTCGCTCACTCAACCGACGTATACCGTATCTATGCCGACATGGTTGCTTTTGATGAAAGAAGAGTACCCGAGTCAGAGGATAAGTATTTCTGCGTATACGCGGGAAGAAAAGAAGGACACATATTTAAACATACCCATGACGAGATCATGGACAGGTATGGTGATGCCATTGTAATGCAGGAGGAGATGCCTCCGGTCAATTGGCCTCAGATGGGACGCTACATGTATACAGCAAGGCTAAAGACGCTGGCAGAGGTTAATGATTTCATAGAGTTTGTACAGGGTTGATCAAATAAAAAAAACAGGAACTTGCGCAGGATGAAAAAAAGATTTCTATTATTTATCTTAATACTATCAGTTTTGATATCGGCATTGGCATTCCCCAAGGTGACCAGGGCAGATGACGCAGATGATGAATATGAGACTGTCATGATCAATGTCCCATATCTTGCGACCGGCGGAAGGGTACTTAATTGGAAGTATCCGTATTCTGATGACTATTTCAGGCAGGAGCCTGATCTGTTCAATCTTGAACTTGCAAAGGCTTCCATGGGTCTTACAGTCTCGGCTTTCCGCAATAACGGAGTGATACTGGAAGATCAGTATGAGACATACCTTAAAGCAGCAGGATTCAAAGGCATAACTCCTTTCGGATATGATAAACCGACCAGTGTGGATACACTGGCCGGTGTGGTGGCATACAAACAGATAGACGATTTTATCCTGATAGCTGCAGTTCCCTGCGGTCAGGGATACGGAAAAGAATGGGCAGGAAATCTTGAAGTCGGCGAGGGAGTAAGGCATTCGGGATTCAGCAGAGGAGCGAAGATCCTTGAAGGGCATATAGACGAACTCATTGAAAAGAATGGCCTGACAGGCAAAATGAAAATATGGCTGTCAGGTTTTTCCAGGGCAGCTGCAGTAGCAAATCTTACAGCTGCTGATTGTTATGAATCCGGCCGGTTTGACGGTGTATTTGCCACCCAGTTCGGAGTCCCCAGAACATCGAAAGAAGCATATTTTA
>JAZOAJ010000065.1:0-11416 GCA_045595385.1 Lachnospiraceae bacterium
CAAACGCCTGTGTCAACACGCAAGAGTGCCCATATCTGCTCTGCCCATCGCACATAATTTGTACATCATATTGTAAAAAAAATTCTTTTAGTTTACGGATCATTTTAATATAATATATAAGATTAAGACGAAACATCATTCTATATACCCCAAGGAGGTAGGCATATGCCTAAGAGAACAGATATACACAAGATCCTGATAATCGGTTCCGGCCCGATAATAATCGGCCAGGCCTGCGAATTCGACTACTCAGGCACACAGGCCTGCAAGGCTCTCCGTTCACTCGGATACGAGATTGTCCTCGTGAACTCCAACCCTGCGACCATCATGACAGACCCGGAGATGGCGGACATAACCTACATCGAGCCTCTCAACGTCGAGCGTCTCGAGAGGATCATCGCGAAGGAGCGTCCCGATGCACTTCTTCCCAACCTCGGAGGACAGAGCGGACTTAACCTGAGCTCCGAGCTTTACAAGGCAGGCGTCCTTGACAAATACAACGTCCAGGTCATCGGTGTACAGGTTGACGCCATCGAACGCGGAGAAGACCGTATCGAATTCAAGAAAACGATGGACATGCTCGGCATCGAGATGGCAAGGTCCCAGGTTTCCTACAGCGTTGAGGAAGCGCTCGAGATCGCGGATGAACTCGGATATCCGGTAGTGCTTCGTCCCGCCTACACAATGGGCGGAGCCGGCGGCGGCCTCGTATACAACAGAGAAGAGCTTAAAACAGTCTGCGCACGTGGTCTTCAGGCTTCACTTGTACATCAGGTACTCGTTGAAGAGTGCGTTTCCGGATGGGAAGAGCTCGAGCTCGAGGTTGTCCGTGACAAAGACAACAACATGATCACGGTATGCTTCATCGAGAACATCGATCCGATGGGCGTCCATACCGGCGACTCGTTCTGCGCAGCCCCTATGCTGACCATCTCTCAGGAGGTCATGGACAGGCTTCAGGAGCAGGCATATAAGATCGTTGAACACATCGGAGTCATCGGCGGAACCAACGTGCAGTTCGCGCATGATCCCAAGACAGACAGGATAATAGTAATAGAGATCAACCCCCGTACATCCAGATCCTCAGCCCTTGCGTCAAAAGCAACCGGATTCCCGATCGCGCTCGTTTCGGCCAAACTGGCCTGCGGGCTTACTCTGGCCGAGATCCCCTGCGGAAAGTACGGGACCCTTGATAAGTACAAACCTGACGGCGATTATGTCGTCATCAAGTTTGCCCGCTGGGCATTTGAGAAATTCAAAGGCGTGGAAGACAAGCTCGGCACACAGATGCGTGCTGTCGGTGAAGTAATGAGCATAGGAAAGAACTATAAGGAAGCTTTCCAGAAAGCCATCCGTTCCCTTGAAAAGAACCGCTACGGCCTCGGACATGTCTCCAACTTCTATGATCTTACAAAAGAAGAACTGCTTCTTAAGCTTGCCACACCTTGCAGTGAAAGACACTTCATAATGTATGAAGCCATCCGCAAAGGCGCGACTGTTGATGAGATATATGAGCTGACAAAGGTCAAGAAGTACTTCATCGAGCAGATGAAAGAGCTTGTTGAGGAAGAGGAAGCTCTTGCTGCACACAAAGGATCTGTCCCCTCTGATGAAGCCCTCATTCAGGCCAAGAAAGACGGATTCTCTGATAAGTACCTCAGCCAGATCCTTGAAATCCCCGAAGATGACATCAGGAACAGAAGACTGGCGCTTGGCATGGAGCAGGCATGGGAAGGCGTTCATGTCAGCGGAACGGAAAACAGCGCTTACTACTACTCCACTTACAACGCGTCAGATAAGAATCCGGTAAATGAAGACAGGCCCAAGATCATGATCCTCGGCGGCGGTCCCAACAGGATCGGCCAGGGCATCGAGTTTGACTACTGCTGCGTTCACGCCGCGCAGTCACTTAAAAAGCTCGGCTTCGAGACCATTATCGTAAACTGCAACCCTGAGACAGTCTCAACTGACTATGACACTTCCGACAAGCTCTACTTTGAGCCTCTGACACTGGAAGATGTCCTCAGCATCTACTATAAGGAAAAACCGGTTGGTGTTATCGCCCAGTTCGGAGGACAGACTCCTCTTAACCTGGCTGCTGACCTTGAGAAGAACGGAGTTAAGATCCTCGGAACCTCTCCGGCCATCATCGACCTTGCGGAAGACAGGGACGAGTTCAGGATGGTCATGGATAAGCTCGGCATCCCGATGAGTGAGTCCGGAATGGCAACTACTGTCGAGGAAGCCCAGGCTCTCGGAGACCAGATAGGCTATCCGGTAATGGTCCGTCCTTCATACGTCCTTGGCGGACGCGGAATGGAGATCGTATATGACCACGAGCAGATGGCTGACTACATGGCTGCTGCCGTAGGTGTCACGCCTGACAGACCGATACTGATCGACAGATTCCTCAATCATGCGCTTGAATGCGAGGCTGACGCGATCTGTGACGGAACACACGCATATGTTCCCGCTGTCATGGAGCACATAGAGCTTGCAGGTATCCACAGCGGCGACTCCGCATGTGTCATCCCTTCAAAGCACATACCGGAAGATGCCCTGAACACCATAAAGGAGTACACCAGAAAGATCGCTGAAGAGATGCATGTCGTCGGTCTCATGAACATGCAGTATGCCATAGAGAACGGAAAGGTATTTGTCCTTGAGGCAAATCCGAGAGCTTCCAGAACAGTTCCTCTGGTATCCAAGGTCTGCGGCATCAGGATGGTCCCTCTGGCAACAGATATCGTCACATCAGAACTTACCGGCCGTCCTTCACCAGTGCCGGCTCTCGGAGAACGTGTGATCCCTTACTACGGTGTTAAGGAAGCCGTCTTCCCGTTCAACATGTTCCAGGAGGTCGACCCGGTACTCGGACCTGAGATGCGCTCCACAGGAGAGGTACTTGGTCTTGCACATACTGCAGGAGAAGCTTTCGTCAAGGCGGAAGAGGGGGCACAGGCTCCTCTTCCTACCGAAGGAACTGTCCTCATTTCAGTAAATGAAAAGGATAAGCCTGAGGTAGTGGAGATCGCACAGATGTTTAATGATGCAGGTTTCCATATCCTTGCAACCGGCAAGACATATGAATTGATCTCCGGAGCAGGTATTCCTGCAGAGAAGATCAAGAAGCTCTATGAAGGAAGGCCTAACATCCTTGACGCCATGACCAACGGAGACATTGATCTCATTGTCAATACTCCTGCCGGCAAGGATGCTGTCCACGATGACAGCTACATGAGAAAATCAGCGATCAAGTACAAGATCGCTTACATCACTACCATAGCTGCCGCAAGGGCTGCTGCCGAGGGCATCAAGACTGTTAATGAATGCCCGGATGATGATGTGATGTCACTTCAGGAATGGCATAAGATGATAAGGGAGTGAGACGCATATGTTTTCAGCAGATCTGAAATTCTGCCCCAGCTGCCACATGGGCTGTCCGCTTGACAGGCCGCAGTGTCCCATGGGCGCGAAATGGGCAGTCCAGGAAAAGAGGCGCCTGGCCGAAGAAGCTGCTTCGGCTGATAAGACAGAAAAAAAGATACTGAATAAAAAAGGCTGCCGCACTTACTAAGTGCGGCAGCGTCATTCTCATGAATATTATTTTGCAAGCTCAGCCTTTACTGCTTCTCTTACTTCCTTCATGTCGTATGTAGGCTCAAACCTTGCGACAACATTTCCTTCCCTGTCGATGAGGAACTTTGTGAAGTTCCATCCGATATATGCCTTATCGCCGAAAGCCTTGTTGTTCATTTTTGCGAACTTCTCAAGGGCTGCATTCTTAAGTCCTTTTCCAAAACCTGCAAATGGCTTTTCGGTTGCGAGATATACGAACAGCGGATCTGCGTTGTCTCCGTTTACATCGATCTTGGCAAACTGGGGGAACTCTGTTCCGAACTTCATTGTGCAGAACTGATGTATCTCATCCTCGGTTCCGGGTGCCTGATTTGCAAACTGGTTGCAGGGGAAGTCAAGGATCTCAAATCCTTCGTCCCTGAATTCTTTGTACATTGCCTCAAGAGGATCATAATGCGGGGTGAATCCGCATCCGGTAGCCGTATTTACGATAAGCAGTACCTTTCCTGCATAATCACCGAGGCTTACCTCATTTCCTGTCCTGTCTTTTACCTTAAGATCATAAATAGCTGCCATTTCTGTAACCTCCTATTATTTATTTTCCATGTTATTAAGTGCTTTGTAAGTAAGTATGTAGAGTGTTTCAAATTCTTTTTGTGTAAGACCCATTCTCTTTGCGATCGACGGGGGTATGGACACAGCCTTCTTCTTAAGCTCCCTGCCCTTATCCGTAAGAGTGATGGTCAGGAGTCTTTCATCCTCTGCCGACCTTGCCCTGGTCAGATAACCTGCCTGGTCCAGCCTCTTAAGGACCGGTGTAAGTGTTCCGTAGTCCAGATGAAGGCATTCAGCCAGCTCACGCGATGACACTTCCTCTCTCTCCCACATCACCATCATGACTATGTACTGGGTATATGTAAGCCCGAGTTCTTTAAGATATGGTCCATAACTGCGTACCAGTTCCTTCGAGCATGCATACAGCGGAAAGCAAACCTGATTGCAGAGCTTCAGAGCCTCATATTCCCTGTTGTCTTTATCTGCCATTTAAGCCGCCTCCTTTTGCTTTTGCGCAATTTGCTTTTGCACAAGTATTATATCCTGGACCTTTCTCTTTTGTCAATACTTCATTTTTAATTTTTTTCAGTGAAATCCAAAGAATTCCATGACCTGCTTATTAGCCAGGCTCATGCACAGGGGATTTTGGAATCTGTGGTCAGCGTTCTGTACAGGTATGAACTCGATCACATTGTTCTCTGCGAACTCCCTGCCGGCATCAATTGGAACCACTTCATCCTTAGTGCCGTGAAGGATCAGGATATCATCCGCATAGTCCATGAAATCTCTCTGCATGATGTCATTTTCCTTCAGATCTTCAAGAAAAGACCTGGTAACGGTGATCTTTCGGTCAAACCCGACCATGACATCCTTACCTTTTATGATCCTGTCATATTCATCATTTTTCATGATGCCGCCAGTGATGACTTCATACATGTTTACGGCCGGACACCGGAGGGCTATCTTCTCAAACGGATTCCCGTGCTCGGAAATGTACCATAGCACAATATAACCGCCAAAGCTTGTAGCATATGAATAAACCTGCTCCGCTCCGAATCTGGTCTTCACTTCCCGGATGACCAGCTCAAGATACGTGCTGCAGTCCTCCAGGACCAGTTTTTTCTTCACATCATCCCCGTGTGACGGCCAGTTAAAGACGACCACGATCACATCTTTGTATTTTGAGAGCAGCTTTTCGGCAAATGTATGCGCTGCGTTGTTGTCCTTATGGCCGGCAAAACCGGTGCAGAAAATGACAGCCTTCTTAGCGGCTGCCTTGTCCCTGTAATACAGTTTACAGCGTATGTTGTTTCCCTGTTCGTTTATCTCGAAGTACTTATCCATTTCAGTGTATTGTTATCTGTTTTATCTTTTGTGATTATACTACATTTCGTGATTTTCATCATCGCCTCAGTAATAATAAATTATGCATATTGCATTGCATAATATGAGAACTTCTCACTTCTTACAAAGGCTTTATGCTGAGAAATGGCGGGAATGACACATTGATACTGAACCTTGTAAAGGATCTTAATTTTGCCACACAGGTAAGCAGACCTGCCGTTCTATATATCAACGGAGAGTATATGGGGATTTATGTACTGCAGGAAAAATTCAGCGACAAGTACCTCGCCGATCATTATAAAGTAGACAAAAAGAATGTTATCCTGATCGAGGAGGGCGAGATCGACGAAGGTGAGGACAGCGACATCGCATTTTATGAAGAGATGCGGTCGTATGCGGACAAAGATCTTTCTGATGCTCAAACATATGATGAATTCTGCAGCATCGTGGATATCGATTCCATGATCGATTACTATGCCACTGAGATCTACATTGGAAATAATGATTGGGATCCGTTAAAGAATACCCGCCTGTGGCGTGTAAGAACACCTGAAAATGAGGATCACGGCGATGGCAGATGGCGTTGGATCCTGTATGATACCGAATTCTCTGCATCCATGTACAACTTCGCCGAAACCAGATACGACTATAACTCTTTCGCGGCAGCTCAGGAAAAGGACCCGCTCTTCGCCAGTGTTATCAAAAATCCGGATTTCTATGAGAAGTTTTCAGAGAAGATCCGCTCTCTGGCGGAAAACAATTTTACTCCGGATAAGGTCAATGCAGAAATTGACAGACTTGCTGAAATATATAAACCTTACATGCCAAACTATTATAAACGTTTTGGTGATACGTCATGGGCGTGGGACAGCAACATTAACGGCATTAAGGATTTCTTTGAAAAAAGATTCCCGTTTATCCGGGATCATATACAGAACTATCAGCCGTGAACAAACGGGGATCTATCTTCGTTGGTACAGAACAATTTCCGGATCGGAACCGTTGCAGCCATACTCACAGATCAGAATGAAATCTTCATTTGCGACAACGCCGTAACAGCGATCTGAATTGGCCTGTTCAACCTGATTTCCCAGATAGATATCGTTATCTTTCAAAAACCGGACCGCAGATCCGTTGGCAAGGGGATAGGGCAGGTTTACGTAAGAACCGGTCAGCAGATTAAGGTCGGCAACAGCAAGCCCCTCAATGCCTAAAGAGTTTATTTCATCAATCAGCTGACGCTTCAGAAAAGGGAAGTCTTTGTTTCTCTCTGCAACGCAGCTGCCGCCGAACGGATGTCCCTGGCACTGTTCACACCCTCCGCATACCGGCAGCCTGTCACATTCTTTACAGCAATCTTTTCCGCAATACGTCAACATACGTTTACCCTCCTTATCAAACTTCGATTTGCCGAATTGTTTACTTTCCCAAATCTCGGCTTTACAGCATGATCTTGGCATTAACTGCTTAGACTTGGGAAGGTATCATCTCAAGACGTTTTCTTTGTTATCAATGTCACGCACTCCACATGCACCGTATGCGGGAACATGTCAACAGGCGTTGCTTCAACCAGCCTGTATTTTCCGCTCAGTACTTTTATGTCTCTTGCCAGGGTGGCGCTGTCGCAGCTTACATATACGATCTTTTCCGGTTCTGTTTCGAGGATTGCATTAAGGAGCTCCGCGTCACATCCTTTTCGCGGCGGATCAAGGACTACCACATCAGGGATCTCTGTTTCTGCTGCTCTGTAGAACTCAGGGAATATCTCTTCAGACTTTCCGCAGAAAAATTCAGCATTTGTTATGCCGTTTATATGCGCGTTTTCATTTGCGTTGTCTATGGCAGCCTGTATGATCTCTACTCCGTAAACCTTCTTTGCCTTTTGCGCCAGGAAGAGCGATATTGTCCCTGTGCCGCAGTACAGATCCCATACGGTCTCATTCCCGTTAAGGCCTGCATATTCAAGAGCCTTTTTATAAAGCCGGGGTGTCTGGATCCCGTTTACCTGGAAGAACGAAAGCGCAGAGATCCTGAATGTAAGTTCTCCGATACGGTCCTCTATGTATTCGCTGCCATACAGACAGATCATCCTGTCTCCAAGTATGACATTTGTATTCTCCTTGTTGATGTTGAGGCAGATGCTTTTTACATCCGGAAAAGCTTCAGTCAGGACCTGTACCAATTTCTGATCTGTTTTGCCGGGAAGGAAATCCCCGTTTATTACCAGACAGACCATTATCTGTCCCGTGGCCGTTCCTTTTCTGATAAGGACATGCCTTATAAGTCCGGATCCGCTCTGGCTGTCATACGGCTCCAGGCCGTTTTCGTCCAGAAACTGCCGGATCGCTGAAAGCAGTTCATCTGCAGGCGGCTGTGAGACCGGACAGTTTTCGGTCTCTACAATGTAATGTGTTCTGCCGGCATAGAATCCGGTGACTGCTTTTCCATCCTTTCCCCTGCCTACAGGGAACTGGACCTTATTACGGAAATGAAGCGGGCATTGCCCTTCCATCCCCAGTATCGGTCTGACCGGGGAATCGGCTATCCCCCCTATACGCTCCAGGTTTTCCCTGACTTTGTTTTCTTTATATTTAAGCTGCGCCTTGTAATCCAGCTGCATTATCTGGCAGCCGCCGCAGCTTAAGGCGACCGGGCAAGGCGGAACTACTCTTTCAGGAGACGGCTTCAGGATCTCAAGTGCCTTGGCAAAACCATAGCCCTTGTTCATTTTAGTGATGACTGCCCTGACTTCATCCCCTATGACAGCGTTCTTTACAAAAAAGGCATAGCTTTCATATCTGCCTATACCTTCTCCGCCTACACCCATGTCAGTGATATTTAATTCTATGAGGTCGTTCTTTTTCACTTAGCGTAGCTCTCTATGGTTTCAATGAGGTCGCCCACTGTCTTGATGCTGGAAAAATTGCCATTTGCGAAGTCAACCCCGAACTCCTCCTCCAGCGCTACCGCCAGATAGAGAAGAGATACTGAACTTAAGCCCAGATCCTCCTTGAGGTCAGACTCCCGGCTGAGCGAATCCACATCGATATCCTCGTCAAATTCCCTTATGATGCTCTTAAGTTTCTCTTCAATTTCCATTTGTTTTACTCCTGTCTATATCATCCTGCAGCGTTCCGGCAAACTCCATGCACTCCTCCGCCCTTTTCATGAACTCCTCCGTGAGCAGTTTCATCTCGTTTTTGTTCGGAAGCCTGCCCTTGCAGTAATCCGAGGTTTTGAACGGTCTGCCAAATACTACCGCATATCTCTTGAATATGTTTTTTCTTTTTTTTATATATGTCGGAACTATCGGGGCGTCCGCCATTGCAGCTATCAGGAATACTCCTGTATGAGGTTCGCCTCCGGCAACCGTTCCCTGCGGGAATATCCCGAGCAGATAATCCTCCTTCAGGACATCCGCGCATCTGTTTATCGCTTTTATGTCAGCAATGGTCCTGTCTATCTTAATGCATCCTGCTGCCTGGAGCAGGACCCCTTTCACTCCGTTTATGAGCGCCTCGCTCGCGGTATAGAAAAATCTCCTGTACCAGAAGCTTGCGTTGAGTATAAAAGGATCTGCAAAGCTCTGATGGTTGGCGGCTATTACACCCCTTTTCAGATCTTTTATCTTCTGCTTCCCTTCTTCTCCCTCAACATAATACTTCTTCACTCTGTAAAAAAGGATCAGCGGAGATAACACGACTCTGCCCCCGTCCATGAGCAGTTTCTGGATAAAGGTCACTTTCTTCTTTTTCTTTTTCTCTTCTGCCTTGAAGGCTTCAACCTTCCTGCCCATTTCAATGATCTTGTTAAGCACGATCTCATTGCAGGCCTGGATCTCTTCTTTGGTTGGATGCTCTGAAGTGCAGTAGTCACGCAGATTTATCCTGTCTCCCACCATTACGTGCGCTCTTTTGGTTATGTGATATATGCCGTCAGTATATACCGGAACTATCGGTGCATTTGCCTGAAGGGCTATCATCACATAGCTTGGTGTGAACCGGGACATCTTGCCGTTCCTGGGCAGCTGCCCTTCGGGGAATATACCTATCCGCTCACCCTGCTTGAGCTGTTTAACGCTCTCTTCGATAAAGCTGAAGTCCATGGTAGCCCTGTCCACTCTTATGCAGAGCATGTGATTCAGCATCCATCCCACAAATCCGATGTTTGTATCATATACTACGTCACCGACCAGAAATCTGATGGGGCTTTTGAAAAACAGCTCCAGATACATCGGCATGTCCAGAAGCGCCTTATGGTTGGATACGAGCATCGCTCCTTTAGGTATGGCCAGGTCCTGGTTTTTTTTATTCTCAAACAGGACCTTCCACTTGAAAAGGACCTTAGCGGGCAGCCAGCCCTGTATCTTTGTAAAATATAAAAACGCTTTGCTCATTATTTTTCCGGCCTGTACATGGGAGAATTCATAATGAACCTTTCAAACTCCCGTATTGTATGGCACGCACCCTCCTTGTCAAACAGGATGCGCATGTTCAGTTCCTCGTTTATCCTCATGACCAGCGAGAAGTAGTCAATGCTCGTTCCGCCCAGGTCATAAAGGAAGTGATCATCCATTGATATCTCATCTTCTGCCTTTTCCGTAAACTCGGCAAACAGTTTTCTAAGAAGAAGCCCCAGACTGTCATCATCCGGCACAGCTTCCCTTCCCGACACCTTGCCTTCAAGTATGTCTTCAAACGGGATAAGCCTGATACTTCCGTCGGCAATGCCCCTCTTCAGATAATCCCTGCTGACCTTTATCGCAGTTTCTGCACAGATCGGATCAAATGTAAAGTAGAACTTTCTGATCCTGTATGTGCCCGGAAGCTTATCGCTCTGTTCATGCGCGGCTGCTGCCGTGTCCCTGATATCCGCGGAAGACAGATCTCTTGGAATCCTGATCACAAGAGAGAGTTCTTCATCGCTGCCGCTTCCGTGCCCGAACACGCAAATGTCTCTTGCCAGAGGAAGATCCAGATCTTTTTCTATCTCATCCGGATTTATGTTCTCCCCGGACTCCCCTATGACAAGATCGCCTTTTCTTCCTTTGATATAATAGCTGCCATCCGCATCTGCGGAAACAATGTCACCGGAATTATACGTGTCACCAATAACAGTTTCCACGCCGTTCCTTATCATCCGTACACATAAGGAATCGCCTGAGATATGCAGCACGCTTTCCTCATCTATTGAATACTTTATGGAATCAAAAGGCTTGCCAATTGAATTTTTAAGCCGGTCTTTTACATTTTCACCCAGTTCCACCGAAGTGATGCCGGTCTCGCTCATGCCGTATCCGTTGTGAAGCGGATATCCCAGCGCATTGAACATGTACAGGGCTGAATCTCTGAGATACCCTCCGCCGCTTATCAGGAATACGGGGCTGTCTCCGAACAGCTGCGAAGTGACCTCTTTCATCAGCCTTTTTGCGATGTTCCTGCCCATGCCCGGGAACATGCTCTGTATCTTTATGGATAGTTCCATTCCTTTTTGGAATTTCTTTTCCTTTTTAGCGCCCTGCGCCTTTACCTGCGCCTTAACCTGCTTTTCGATCGTGTGCCAGAGCATGGGAACCGCAAATATGTGGGTAACCTCCAGCTTCTTAACTGTCCCGAGGATCGACTCCGCCGAGTAATCCTCCATGAACACCATGGTTCTTGCAAAGAATGAAAACCAGAAGTATACGGCCATCAATCCGAAAATGTGATAGAACGGAAGAAACGCCAGCTGCTTGAGCGCTCCGTGATAAAATGTCGGCATCAGGCTGTTCTTCATGAGTATGCCCTTGCAATTCAGGATCTGGCTGGATATCTTCTTTCCGTTATAAATGCACACTACCTCATTTAAAGTAGTTGCGGATGTCGCGATGGCTATCTCATCAGCAAATGCCGATACGTCTTTTCCAAAGTCCTCATGTCCTTCACCTTTGAGGGTGTCT
>JAZOAJ010000066.1:0-2562 GCA_045595385.1 Lachnospiraceae bacterium
AGAAATACGCGATCATTTTTTCCGCTGTATGTTTCGGCCTGTTCCACATGAATCTGCAGCAGTTCATTTATGCCATGGCAATAGGCATGGTTTTCGGCTATATATATTCAAGGAGCGGAAAGATACATTACACCATGATAATGCACAGTATCATAAACGCCATCGGATATCTGGTCTCATTAGTGGCCGGACCCATGCTCGAGTCAATGGAGGATATTGATATTTCATCACTGCTGAACGGGGACGGGAGCTCTCTGGCCTCACTGGATCCCGGATCATTGGTGCTCCTGTGGGTAGTAGAGCAGGCGATACTGGTCATAATAGCACTTGGAATAGTTTTCTTTATCAGAGAAGTCCGCAAGGTCAGGTTCGATTATTCATCGCCTGACTGCCTGCAGAAAAGAAAAGTGTTCAGCACCATTTACCTGAACATTGGCGTCATACTGTTCGTTCTTCTGTGTCTTGCCGGCATCGTCATTTCTTTCCTGGGCGGTCTGCAGCAGGTCGCCGGAAATATGTCATAAAGCATATCCTGCACTCGTTTTCGTTATTTTAAAAAACTAATTAATATAATATAATCATATATATGAATACAAATAACAAAAGGAGACTTTGGTTATGAGTAAAGAATATGATCAGGTAATAAAGACTACTGCATGGTCGCCCGGACCCGGATGTCACGGGGGATGCGGAGTAGAACTATACATAAAAGATGGCAAAGTAGTCAGGGTTGAAGGTGATCCTGACCATCCGTTCTCAAATGGCCGGGTATGCTCGCGTCTGCTGGCGTGCACCCAGTATTTTTATCATCCCGAGCGTATACTTCATCCCATGAAGCGCGTGGGAGAACGCGGCGAAGGCAAGTGGGAACAGATCACCTGGGACGAGGCTTTCGATACTGTTGAGACAACCTGGAACCGTTTAAAGGAAGAATCCGGACCTGAGTCGGTTATCTTTATACAGGGAACCGGACGTGACATCGGCGGTCCCATCTCACTTCTTTGCTATTCATACGGAAGCCCGAACTGGACGCAGCTTGGTCTGGCAGGACAGTCCTGTTATACACCGAGGCTGTGTTCACAGATGAATAAGGTCGGTGAATTCGTGGTCGCTGACTGTTCACAGTTCTTTGAAAAACGTTACGAAGATCCCCGTTTTGAGTTTCCTAAATATATCGTGATCTGGGGCCAGAACCCTGCATCCGGCTGCCCTGATGCTTTCTTCGGACACTGGGTGGTCGACTGCATGCGCAAAGGCGGAACAAAACTCATTGTCATTGACCCCAGAGCCAACTTCTTCACATCGCGCGCGGACTACTGGCTGCAGATCCGTCCGGGCACTGACGGTGCACTTGCCCTGTGCATGACTAAGCTGATCATCGAAAATGACTGGTATGACCATGATTTCGTTGAGAAATGGTGCTACGGATTTGATGAGCTCTATGAAGCCTGCAAGGACTATACTCTTGAGCGTACTTCCGAGATCACAGACATTCCGGCTGACATCATCTATGAGGCAACGAAGGCATATGCGACAAATCATCCCAGTTCGATACACTGGGGGCTTCCGCTCGACCAGGTGCCTGAAGCAACATCTGTTGATGACGCTGTAATCAATCTGTGGTGCATCACAGGCAACCTCGATGTTCCGGGCGGCAATGTCATAGCCAGAAATGCATGGAATGTCACGCAGTATCCGTACAGCACAGCACAGCTCCAGGAACTCTACGGGGATGATATCCTTGAGAGGATCAATTCAAAACGTATTGGAGCTGCAAGATATAAATATCTCGCCCACATGAGATCATGGGGCCAGCCTGACATGGCTGTCCAGCAGATGCTTGACGGGAACCCTTATAAGATACGTTCGGCATGGATACAGACATCGAACCTGTTCGGCGGGCAGGCTGCCAACATGCGCAAGCATTACAAAGCCCTCATGAACATGGAGTTTAACGTTGTTGTTGATACATTCCTCAATCCTACGAGCCAGGCAATAGGTGACCTCTTCCTGCCGGCGGCGTCATTTGCCGAGAAAGAAAGCTTCAGGGCATGGTATCAGCCGCTTCAGCTTATACAGCCGGCTGTAACCGTAGGCGAGTGCAAGTCCGACTGGGAGATCAACCTTGAGCTTGCAAGACGCTTCAATCCGAGCCTTAACGATGTATATCCGACATTTAAGGATTATGTAAATGAGAGGATCAAAGGATCAGGCTACACATGGGAGACTCTTTCTGCTGCTGGCGGATGGAAATTCCCGGATCCGGAAACTTCACCTTCATCTGTACCGTACAGACGTTACGAAAAAGGATACCTTCGTCCGGATGGAAAGCCGGGATTCCGTACACCGACAGGCAAGATAGAGCTTTACTCTACACTTAATGAAGAATATGAAGTCCATCCGGTATCATTCTATGTGGAACCTCCTGAGAGCAGAGTCAGAACCCCTGAACTGTATGAGAAGTATCCGCTTGTAATGGTGAGCGGAAGGAGAAGCCCTGTTTATTTCCATTCCGAGCACAGGAATATCCCCTGGTGCCGCGTCTGCGATCCGGACCCTGTT
>JAZOAJ010000067.1:0-2168 GCA_045595385.1 Lachnospiraceae bacterium
CGCAAGGCTTGTAAGAAAACTGCTTGAAGGATCCGCTGCCAGCATTGACTGGCTGTGCGATCACGGACTGAAGATCGTCGGATTTCAGGACTGCGAGGTTCCGAGCCTTGGAACAGGAACTCATTTTACGGAAAATGTCCATACCGGCAAGGATGCCATGAATATCCTCCGGGCCTTTTGTGAAGAGAACAGCAATATAACCATCCATACAAATGCCAGGGTTTTCTCCATTATCATAAAAGAGGGAAAAGTTATCGGGGTCACGGCGCTTGTAAATAAGAAGCCCCAGAGCTTCCGCGCAGATGCTGTACTCATAGCCTGCGGTGAATTCGGCGGAAATGCCGAATTGATGTCACGTCTCATTCCCGGAGTGGATCCTTCTTATTTCGGACACAAGAGGGGCATAAGAATGAACGGCGACGGGGTACTGCTGGCAGAATCGGCAGGCGGTGAGATAGTCTCTGACGGGTGCCTCGAGAATGGGGGACCGTCATTTGAAGGCACGCCTGCGCTGAAGAATTTCGCAGTAAAACAATATGCCATATGGCTGAATAAGTCCGGCAGACGTTTCGCCGATGAATCCATACGTGATAATTTCGCATATGGCTGCAACGCTGTCTATGCCCAGCCGGGACATATCTGCTACGTACTTCTTGATGACAAAATGGTTAAGAAAGCCATGGAAGAACCCGCAGAATTCTTTGCAGGTCCCGCTGCGGCAAATCAGGACATGTCAGATATCCAGGGGATGATAGACAAAGAAACTGCTGCCGGCATGGCATACCAGAGTGATGACCTTGCCGGGATCGCTGAATGGATCGGTGTTCCGGAAGAAACGCTGCAGGAAGAAATAAACGAATATAATAAGTTCTGCATGCAGGGCAGGGACGATGTGTTCCTTAAAGCTCCGGAAATGCTGGTCCCGCTTGAAGGGGGTCCGTACCTCTGTCTCAAATGCGGTGTCAACTTTGTGCTTACCCATGGCGGAGTAAGAGTGGACGAAAAAATGAGGTGTATCCGGGCAGACGGCTCTGCAATAGCCGGTCTGTATGCCGCGGGTGCCAATATCAGCGGAATTGACTCGCATGGCTATCAGGTATCAATGGGCGGCCACTCATTTGGATTTTCGCTTACAGGCGGCAGGATCGCGGCGGAAAGCATGCGCGAATACGTAGAAGGAAAATGATCATCAGCCAAGGATAAAATACCGGTAGACTGACAACATCACATATCTGAAAAGCACTGAAACTCTCAGTGCTTTTTATTTTGTCCAAGTATTCCCGAACCGTAGCAGATAAGGATATAGAATTTCTTTAATTTAAATAAGTTTTTTCCAATTTTACAGAACAAATGGTCAATCCTATAATTGTTTTTAAGGAAATTATTATACAAAACGCTGAAAAGGAGAGTTAAAAATGGCAGACACATTGATCACTGGCGCATATGACATGCATATACATGTCGGCCCGGATATCCTTGAAAGAAAACTTGATTTTTTAGACATGGCAGAAAGGGCAAAAGCAGCCGGGATGGCAGGTTATGTTATCAAGAGTCATTATTTCCCTGCTTCAAGCTGGGCAAAAGTGGCAAATGAGAAGGTTCCCGGTGTAAAAACTTATGGAAGCATCACACTTAACAATTCTGTAGGCGGCATGAACCCGTATGCAGTTGATGCGGCAGCCCGTGATGGAGCAAAAGTAGTCTGGTTCCCGACAGTAGATACAGTTGCAGCCCAGAAAACAGTTGAGAATCCTCCGGAGCGCGAACCATATTGGCTGAAGATACTTATCTCACTCAATGAAAGCAACATCGGGATCAGGCCTGTAGCCCTGCTTGATGAAGACGGAAAACTTCTTCCGGAAGTTCATGATGTTCTTGATGTCATCGGGTCTTATGACATGCTTCTCTGCACAGGACATATCTCTGCTATCGAAGGCATGAAGGTCCTTGAAGCAGCAAAAGAGCATGGAGTACAGAGAATAGTCTGCACGCATGTTGATTCAGAACTCTGCTTCTATACGATCGAGCAGCAGAAAGAAGTGATCAGAAAGTATGGCGCTTTTGTTGAGCACTGCTATAACGAGATCACAACAAAGAAAGTACCTGAAGAGCTCTGCTATGAGCAGATCAAAGCCATCGGATGCGATCATATAATCCTGAGCACGGAC
>JAZOAJ010000068.1:0-2202 GCA_045595385.1 Lachnospiraceae bacterium
GCTGTTCCTTATGTATACGCAGGTATATCCCATCACAAATGCTGTGTTTGAAATGGGGAAGTTTGACACACAGCTCCTGAAAGCCATAGCGGAAGGCAGGACTGCACCGCAGGGTGTGGATTACCAGCACGGTGAGCGGTATCTGTCAGAGACGCTGCGGCAGGCTGTATTCTCCCGGGATGGTTATACATGCCGCATATGCGGGCGCGGTATCAGCGACCACGCGATACTGCATGAACACCACATCGGATACTGGAAAGGCGACAGGACAGACCGCATGGCGAACCTTATGACGGTCTGTGAGAAGTGCCATACGCCAGGGAACCACAAACCGTCCGGGAAACTGTATGGCTTAGTTCCAAAGCTGCCGGCTTTCAAGGGCGCGACATTCATGACGATAGTACGGTGGCAGATGCACGATATCCTGCAGGAAATATCTGGAGATATTGACATCCATATCACTTATGGAGCGATGACCAAGCTGAAGCGCCAGGACCTGCATATCAATAAAAGCCACGTCAATGATGCCTATGCGACCGGCACGCTCCATCCCGCACACAGGGCCGATACGCTTTACTGCAGGAAGCGCCGCAGGAACAACCGCGTGCTGGAGAAGTTCTATGACGCGAAGCTTATCGATATACGTGACGGAAAGAAAAAGCCCGGTTCGTCTCTTGGCTGCAACAGGACCAACAGGCGTGAGCCCCGTATGTCAGACAAGAACGAGCGCATTTTCCGCGGGCCTAAGGTCAGCGCAGGGAAACGGGTGATCAGGCGGACGCATTACCATATACAGCCAGGAACGATCCTGCAGGCCGGCAGGCAAAGACACTTGGCAAAGGGGGTACATTGCGGCGGATCACGGGTCATACTTGATAACGGAAAGAGTGTGGCTATCCATACAGTAAAAGTAGTGAGCTATCCAGGTGCCTGGATCGCTGTATCACCATAGGAGGAGGATGGCCAATTCCTCCCGCCACCTGTAGAGGTGGGGGTATCCTTGGCCATAACTTGATGAAAAAGCGTAATAAAAAAACTGAAAATGCCCAGGAGCAGAACCCAGTTCTGGACCTGGCACTGGAAGGGACATATGGTGCTACACCATTTGTGCGGTCAACTCTGACGACTTCCGAGTGCATGCTGATGGTGGTGATCTCGCTCCTTCCGTGCGCCGGTTTTGCTATATACAGCTACGGCCTGCAGGCGGCGATCCTGATCGGCGTCTCGATCGGATCCTGCGCCTGTTTTGAACTGGTGGCCGGACTGATCTTTCAGAGAAGACTGACGATCCGGGACTGGTCTGCCGTTGTGACAGGACTCATAGGGGCGCAGCTCCTGCCGGTCAACGTTCCGCTGATCTATCCGGTCATCGCGGCCGGCGTTTCGATCGTCGGTGCAAAAATGTTCTTTGGCGGAATCGGGAGAAATATTCTGAATCCGGCGGCTGTGGGGCACCTTGTCCTGACAATCCTTTACTATCCGGTGATGACCAACTACGGGAGTTATATGTATGGCCAGGAGACGCCGCTCAGGCTCCTTGCAACAGGCATGCAGCCTGACCTTAAGCAGATGCTCTTCGGCACGGTGCCCGGAATGATGGGAACGACTTGCGTGATCGCGATCATGGCGGGAGCCATCTTCCTGCTGGCCTTGGGACTGATCGGCGCGATCATGCCGTTTTGCGCGATCCTTGGCTTTACAGTGTGCTATGTGCTGTTTGGCATCAATGGACTCAGCTATTATTACGTCGCAGCCAATCTGGCCGGAGGCGGACTGCTGTTCGTATTTTTCTTTATGACAGCGGATTATTCGACACGTCCGCTGACCCGAAAAGGCAGGATCATTTATGGAACACTGGTCGGCATTCTGACCTTTGTGTACCGCTATTTTGGCTTTATTGAAGAAGGGGCCATTTACGCGCTGTTGACGGCGAACGTCTTCTCGAGGCTGATCGATGCAAAGACCATGCCGAAGCCGTTCGGCACGAGACAAGTGCAGAAAACGATCCGTCTGAAGTCTACTGGCAAGAATCAGCGCGGACTCAGCGCAGAGCAGGAGGAAGAGGTCGACCGCAGCCAGAGCGAGGCGGATTTTGAGGAGTTCATGCGCAGCGTCATGCCGGCGGATGCAGCTAAGGGATCTGAGACCGCAGGTACGATTAATAAGACTGCCGTGGAGACCTTCAATAACAGAAAACAGGTG
>JAZOAJ010000069.1:0-11393 GCA_045595385.1 Lachnospiraceae bacterium
AGGGTTGGAACAAATTTCATAAGATAGGATACGAAAATGCGTCCGAACGGAAAAAGATCAGATAACAGAAGCGAAGAAGAGATCCGCCTGGAAAAGGAAGCTGCCGAGGCATTCTACCAGATGTTCGTTGTAGCCGGCGAAGAGATAATGGAGGACCGCAAGAGCGGGGGCCATCCTGTGCATGCCGGCGTCCAGATAGGCTACTTTGTATTGTTCGCCAACATGTTCCGTGACATGAAGATGTACGACGAGAGCATGAAAAAACAGATAATCAGGACATATACAAATGTTGTCAGCGAGTTCATGGACAGAATGGCAGCAGTTGATGTCATAAACCACTTTGAGGAACTCTACAGTACGATCGTAGAAGACACCAGGAGTGATGAGGATCTGATAAGCAGTCAGAAGAGATACATTGTTGCGATGGAGATAGAACTGAGCCGGGGAGAGCCTGATACTCAGGCTGTCGGGGACTGCCTGATCATCGCGAGCAAGCATATAGCAGACCTCATGGAACAGTTCTCAGAACTGGGGATGGATCAGTAAGCATCTTTTATCAGCCATGCTGTCGGGCACATTCTCAGACCGAAAGCTGAGAACGGATGATTGAGTATACTGCCGTTCCATATCATCTGGGAGGATGTGCCGCCGTCCATTGCTGAAGCGGTAACCGCTCCGAATTCCAGCATTATATCTGCAAGGTCTTCAAACGACGCCCCGAGAGATGAGGGCTGACGCCCGTTGATAACAAGCATTACAATTGAACCGTCCGCGCGCTGGCCAATGGCCGTGCGCGGATTTTTTCCGGCTCCGTAAACTGAAGGGTCAGTGAGCTGGCTGTATTGGATCTCGCCGTCAATGATCAAAAACGGGCCGTCTTTTATGGTTGTGTATACAGCGTCCCTTATCTTAAGCTGAAGAGCTTCATTTACAGTCAGGTTTCCGAGTATAAGCTTACCGCTGTCATCAAAACCCGTCAGATGACATGGAGTATCATAGCCGTATTCAGTAAATACAGCCTCGCCTTCAGAGATCACGACCCCGAGAGGCATGGCAGTATATGAGCTTCCCGTACCGCCGTCATCAAAATTTCCGCCGTTTATCCCGCCGGATAAACTGTATCCGGCATTTTCATAGGACCGGATCATCTCAGGTACCGTCTGGCCGTAATCATAGGCAAATTCAGGCACCGTGCCGCAGAAGAGCCTTGAGGCATCACTTAAGATCAAAGCCGCTCCGTCATAGTCTTTACCGGTGAATTCAAAGATCTGAACATCGGGGTCTGAGGTTTCAGCTTCGGCCATGCCGATATTATTGTTGGTGCTGTCACACAGTTTCCAGCCGTTTTCAGTATTGCGGAAAGTCCAGAGGGCATCCAGCTTCTGGTTTTCATCACTCATGTCATCAGGCCTGGAAAAAGCGATATCCAGTTTATACCGCACGTTCATGGTAAGATACTCATCCCCGAATAGGATGTAATCTGAAGTATCAAACTCTGAAAAGTCCCAGGACTCTATGTATTCATAGTTGTAAAATTCATTGTATATGCGGCTGTAAGATTCGCTGCCGAACAGATAGTCATGGAGCCGGCTCTCCGGGTCAACGTATCCTTCCAGGCCGGATCCCATGTAAATGAAAAAGAGCGCATATTCACGGAGCGTCTCTTCTGCAGTCTGCTGTATCTCCTGTGCAAGCTCCGGAGAGGGTTCCGTGCCTTCAAGTACTTTGCCGTCTATTTCGAGGAGCGGACCTGAAGGGGTGGTCTCTTCGGAAGCAACTGTCCCGCTTGCGCTCTCTGGCGCAGTTTCTGATGTGGCCGTCAGAGTTTCATCTGGCAATGAAGTTTCTGCCGGGGATGAAGGCAGAACATCCGTCCTGCATGATGTGAGCGCCAGGCAGCATAAGAGCATTGATATGGTTGTAATGGTTTTCTTGTTTTTCATGGCAGATAAATAATAATCTTTTTTCCCCTGCAGAGTCAATTCTGATGCATAACAGGAACATTTGTGGTAATATCTAAACGCAATGAGGAGGTATGTGCCATGCTCAAATGTCCCAATTGCGGAGCGGACATAGCATTCAATCCCGCTACGCAGACATACATATGTGATTACTGTTCCAGTGAATTCACCCAGGAACAGCTGAATGAAGCACAGCTTTCGGGTGATATCAAGGCTGAAGAGCAGCAGATGTACGAGGAAAAGCCGGAGACCGACCAGACTGCCAATGACGATCCTTACATGAGCGTCATAGTTTACACCTGCCCCCAGTGCGGCGGCGAGCTGTTCACAACAGAGGAAACGGCGGCAACATTCTGCAGCTACTGCGGATCATCAGTGCTGCTCGAGAGAAGAGTATCCAAGGAACTTAAGCCGGAGTTCATCATCCCGTTCCAGATAACAAAAGAACAGGCTGCGGACATTTATTATAAAAAGATGAAGAAGTCCATATTTGCGCCGGGCTACATGCGCCACATGGACATAGAGAAGATCCGCGGAATCTACATGCCATACTGGACATATACAGTATTCGGCAATTCCAATGTTAATACAAAGATCAAGGAGACAACACCTGCTGTAGGCGGCATGATGGTCTCGGAATATCAGCTTTCAGCAAATATCAACATGATGGGCGACGGAATAGAATATGATTCAGCGTCAACATTTCCTGATGACCTGAGCCAGTCCATCGCTCCTTATGAATTTGCCAAGGCATCCGGCTTCACCGCTTCATACATGAGCGGATTCTATGCAGATGCGGGAGATGTTTCCGAAGACGAGTATAAAAAAGAAGCGGCACAGGTCATGAAAGTGCTGGCTTCCGAGAAAGCAGCTGACAAGATGGGCGTATCCGCCGGAGAACTCATAGGCGATATTACGGATCCTGCTGTCGAAGGGCAGAGGGCCATGTATCCCGTATGGTTTGTAGCTGCTAAGAACAATGCCAAGAAGAAAGTAAGCTATGCTGTTGTCAACGGGCAGACAGGCAAGATAGCAGCTGACATACCTGTAGATAATAAGAAACTGCTCATCGGAATGCTGGCAATAGCCGTCCCGCTGTTTGCCATACTTTATTTTCTCATCACTCCGACACCGATGATAACAGCCATCTGCGTGCTCATACTTTCAATAGTCGGAGGCGCATTCGCGATCTCAAACATGGCGGGGAAAAAGACAGGGACCAAAACTTCAGGAAGCTCGGTCACCAGCATCGTGATAGGAATAATCGGAATGCTTGGCGGTGTAGGCCTTTACCTGATCTCCCGTGAGTTTTATTTCCTTGTTGTATCGGTGATCGGCATAGTGATACTGATATCGGGAATAGTTAAAGCTTCCAAGGGCGTCAGATATGAGAAAGTCCACGGTAAGTATACACTTCCGCTGATACTCAGCATCGCGGCAGTCGTGATATGTGTCATAGCCCTGATCTGGAATCCGGTAAATGACATGTACTATTATATCTGCATAATCGCAGCAGGCATCTGCGGCGGATGCTCATACTGGTCAATGTTCTCGATCCATAATAAGGGAACTTTAAGAAAACTTCCCCAGCTTGGCAAGAGAGGAGGTGACGGAGCATGAAAAAGATATTAGTCAGATCTTCAGCGATCCTCGCAGCAATGCTGATCATGCTTGCATTCATTGCCTCAGCCGTCACCACCCGGGCGGACGGGCTCCAGTATGAAGAGAACGTAAACGGGAATACCATAGCCATAGTGGACGACGCGGGACTCCTTTCGGAAAGTGACAGGGCCGGCCTTACAGAGAGCATGAAACCGGTTGCCGAATTCTGCAGTGTTCTTCTGCTTACTACTAACAGCAACAGCACAAGCCAGGAAAATTACGCATGGCAGAGAGGCTCGCAGATCTTCGGATCAGATGTTTCGTTCACAGTCTTCCTGATCGACATGGACAACCGCCAGATATATATCGGTTCAACTGCCGACATCAGAAAGACGCTGACCACAGCCAGGGCGCACACCATCACCGATAATATATATAAATATGCGTCAAACGGTGATTATGCAGGATGCGCAAGGGCAGCTTTTGAGCAGATGGCAACCATCCTCAATGGAGGAAAGATCCCTGAGCCCATGAAGATCATCGGATGTGCCCTCATCGCGCTCATCGGCGGCCTTACAGTCTGCTACATGATCATGTCCAGCGCAGGAAAGATAAAGGCTGCCACAGTCGAAGAGATCGAGACCGGAATGGGAAGAAATGAAATAACCGTATCAAATGTCCATAAGAGAAAACTCTCAACTGTATTTGTTGCCGCAGCTAAAGGCGGCGGAAGCAGCGGAGGCGGCTTTGGCGGAGGCGGAGGCTTCAGCGGCGGAGGCGGCGGAGGCGGCTTCGGCGGAGGCGGCCACGGTTTCTGACAACAGATATTTGCATTAAAAAAGAGCCGCGGATGCGGCTCTTTTATTTTGCCGTTTTTCAGTATAGGATACCGTCATAATACTCAAGCAGCAGCCCCACGACACGGTTATAGCTTGCAATGCCGTCTGATACCCCGTTCAGCTTAAGAGTGGTGTCCGTAAAAGCATCACTTGCCTTGGAGACTGTTTCCGTGGAGATCAGGGCGCCGCTTTCAACCTCTTCCCACATTTCCGAAGTCAGGAAGATATTATCCCTGTCCACGAGTTCATTCGTCACGGCAAATGATGCCTTCTGTTCCTCGTTCATCGAGGACGCATAAGGGGCAAATGCATTTGCCACATAGTTCAGCACCTTCATGTAGCCGGAGTAGACCATAAAATCATCGCCGCTGTTTGTACAGGCAAGGAAGGAGATGAAGTTGGCTTCATCTTCAAATATATACCCATGCAGGTGGGACAGCTCGTGGCAGAATGCCTCAGGGTTATTGACGCAGTATATCTTTGAATTGACATTTGCCTCCATGGAGAAGGGAAAGTAATAACCCTCCATGTACATCTGGCTCATCAGAGAGGAATACATCATCAGCTTTACATCAGGATAATACCCTGAGAGCCTGGGATAGACCGAGGAGATGTTCAGCATCGCTGATTTTGCCGACTCCTGAAAGTCGCCTTCATAGACAGCCATTCCGTCTGCATCCCTTGCTACCAGCTGGCTGTATTCATTGCATTTCGTGACTATGTGGTTCCTTAAGGTAAGGAGTTCTTCAGTTGTATACTGCCTTGTTTCAACGGCAGGGTTTGGATCGATCGGATCGGCACGGTAGAGCATCGTGCAGTTGAGCGTCATTATGAGGCAGACAACAGTGATGATCGCGATATCAGTCTTTAGGAGGCCCTTTATGAATCTCCTGAATAAAGCGGATCCGTGCAGGAAAATGAGCAGGATCACGCCCAGTACCGTGCAGACTGCAAGGAAAACTGCGATGGTCAGCATGATCTCGCCGACCGAAAAAGATACAAGCCCTGTCAGCCTTCCGTATGAGCCAACGGCAAATTTCATGAAATGGTCAGCATGCCATGTGGCGAATCCGGGGATGAAAAAAGCGGCTGCGTTAAGCGCGGCAGTGATCACCCAGATCACGACCAGTATCACGATAAAAGCTTTTGAATGTTTTCTCTTTGATCTTTTCATGTGATATATAGTACCCCAAATGCCATGAAAAAAGAATGAAAAATGGCATCTCACAGAATATTCACATAATTTTAAACAAATGTTGCGTTTAGAGCCATGACCTGTTCACAAAATGACAGGATAATCCGTAATAAAAAAGAGGTTTTGGATCATGGCAGGAAATAAAAACAGGATACTTGGAGCACTCGCATTGTTCATGGCGCTGGTCATAGCTTTCGCAGTCGCGGGGGCAGCACTGGTAAAAACCGTATTCCCCGGGATACTGGCTGCAGAAGAAACACCCGCTCAGCAGATAGAGGATGTCAGTCTTACTTCACTTGAAGTGGTACAGCCGGCCGAAGTCAGACTGAATGATGTTTCAGATGTGGTGGATGCCGTAATGCCTTCAGTGGTGGCAATAACCCAAAGGAGTAAGGCATCAGACTATTACGGACAGTATGTGCAGCCATCAGCCGCTGAGGAAGTGGAAAGCGGCGTGGGGTCGGGAACGATCGTCGCGGCAAACAGCTCAGAACTCCTGATACTCACAAGCTATCATGTGGTTGAAGGTTGTTCTTCGCTTTATGTCACATTCTGCGATGACGCTTCGGTGGACGGATACATAAAGGCCTGTTCGCCGGAAGATGATATCGCGGTAGTCGCGGTACCTTTGAAAGATATTGAAGAAAAAACACGCAGCAGTATTGCGATCGCAAAATTGAACAATGATGAGAATGAGATCGGTGAAGGCGTCATAGTGATCGGAGACGCGCTCGGCTGCGGGCAGAGCGTGGTAACAGGCATAGTAAGCGCGCTTGACAGACAGATAACAGTCGAAGACAGGACCATCACAGTCATACAGACAGACGCAGCGATCAACGCCGGCAACTCAGGCGGATGCACACTGAACTCAAAAGGCGAGGTGATCGGGATCAGCGAGGCGAAGATCGCCAGCGACGGAGTCGAAGGCATGTGTTATGCCATATCGGTCAGGGCGTATTACGATCTTATAATGAACATGCTAAATGAAGGAAGTGCCATCACAATGTGATGGCATTTTTTCTGCGTAAAATGTAATATAGTGGTGACAGAACGCAAGGGGGTACAGGCGTTTGGCTTATAACTGGGACAGAAGATATCACGATGTGGGGATCGTAATGCAGCCCCGCATAGTCAGGGTTGATAACGATGCAGCCCTTAATGCCTATCTGTCACAGGGAAAGAGAAAAGCAGCCCTGGCGCTCTCCCGGAAGATACTTGATAACTATGAGGAAGAGTACGGGGAAAAGCTGCAGATAAGTCTTAAATCGCTTGCATGCGAAATATATGACCACTATAAGGTCCTTAAGATAACAGCCGCTCTTGCCAAACTGTTCGGTGAAGATTTCCGCCCGCTGAAATGGATGAAACGCCACATGGACGTAATAGACTGCGGCGAAAAGAAAGAGGACAACAACAGATTCCTCTGGGACCTGTTCTCGCTATTCTGGTTCACTTCCGAAAGGCCTTCATGATCCTTGAGATCAGTGAAGGCTTTTCGCTTCTCTCTAAGATATCCATGAACTTTTCAGGGTCGTAGGTCCATGTGGAAAACAGATTCCAGTCAAATGACGGGAAATATTTCTGTGCGGCAAATCCTTTTTCCACATCAGTTTCGAATTTTTCTGCGGCTTTGCGGGCAAAACTGCGGGTTTCAGCTGCGGGAAGGATCCGGCAGCAGCTCAGATAACTGTCATATTGAAGCCGCATCATTATCCCGCGGAGCACCTTTTTACGTTTGGGATCGTCCGAGAACTTATCCCTGATGAAATATCTTATCTCTTCATATTCCTCAAAAACTGAATAGACTGAAGAAGGCCCGGCATTCCGGACTGTACTTCCGCGGAAGCCGCAGTGAAGGAAGGCGCTGTCAAGCAGCCGTACATTCGAGGCGCATGCCCATACCTTGAAGCTGAAGCTTGTGTCATGGTACAGCGAGTCCGGTATCTCAGTGAAATATATGCTGTTATTCAAAAGGAATTCCCTGGAGATGATCGCAGAGCCGACAGCGCAGTTGACCGAGAATATCTCGCTCTGATCGAACGCTGTGTCAAATGTGAGCAGGGGATTGAAGCTCTTTATGGCTGTGTATCTGGGCGGAAGCTTATAAAGCGTCTCGCTCTCGCCTTTTGCAGGGGTCAGGTAGAATCCGCCCATGACCATGTCCATGCCGGATGCCACGCTGTAAAGCTCATGGAGCATTTCCGGTTCCGCCGCGTCGCCTGGACGGATGAATGCGACAAACCGTCCATTGGCATTGCCGATGCCTTCATTCAGCAGTTCACCAAAAGGGGCTCCGGGGCGTGTGATAACAGAGATCCCGGGATACGCCGTAATCTCTTTCAGATATTCTGCCGTACCGTCTGTAGAGCCTGCGTCCACGCAGATGATCTCAATGTTCTTAAGTGTCTGCTTCCTGAGGCTGCCGATGCATTTTTTTATGCAGGCACCCGGGTCTTTGGAAGGTATGATGACAGATACTCTTACACTCATTCGCTGCTCCCTGATCAATGATCTTGTTCAGTTTTTATCATACCCTCAAAGACAGGGTTATTCAAACATATTGTTTTTTGTGTTATCATTAACACATGTATCTGATGGACGACGTAAAAAACTGGAGAGCTGTTTACCGGCTGCTGGACAGAGTGCAGACTGAGATGTATGACTGCGGCACTCTGTGCGGCAATGCGTGCTGCCTTTCGGGATGGGAAGACAGCGAAAACGGCATTTTCCTGCTGCCGGGTGAGCATCTTCTCCTTCAGGAAGAAGACCCTGAGGGGAAATGGTACACATGGGAGACTTTTACGAAAGAAGAAGTGGAATTCCCTGATTCCTGGACGGGACCGGTTTACTTTGTAAAATGCACCACACCGCCAAACTGCCTCAGGAGTCTGCGCCCGCTTCAGTGCAGGACATTTCCGTTAAAACCCGTGATCGGCGATAACGGAGTCCTGGAGATGATCTGGAGCGACGATGAACTGCCGTATGCATGTCCTCTCATCGAAGGGAATTATCCGATACGTGATGACTACTACAAAGCTACATATACCGTCTGGAGCCATCTCTTAAGGGACCGGCGCATTTTTGACCTTGTATCGGTCTGGAGCTGAAACATGGATCTTGATGTAATACGCTTTCATAAGCCTAAACTGATAGGGGAGGACCGTCTCCTCAGGACAGCTGTGTGCATCCCGCTTATCGAAAAAGACGGGGAGACCAGGCTGCTGTTTGAGGTGCGTTCAGGCAGGCTTGCCAGCCAGCCCGGAGACATATGCTTCCCCGGAGGAAAGATCGAGCAGGGAGAGGAACCCTCTGAAACCGCGGTCAGGGAAATATGCGAGGAGCTCCTGATCGGAAAAGATAATATTGAGATAATAGGTCCGACAGATATTTTCCATACGGAGAACATCATTGTATTTCCGTATGTGGGGCTGCTCAAAGGGTATAAGGGCACCTTCAATGAGGAGGTGGAGAGCGTATTCACTGTTCCGGTGGATTTCTTCCTTAACACCTCTCCCGAGCGTTATGAGATAGCCTACGACATGCGTTTCGAAGAGGGATTTCCTTTTGACCGGATAGTCGGAGGAAAAGATTACAACTGGAGACAGAGGAGTTCTTATCAGCTCTTTTATCAGTATGAGGATCACTGCATCTGGGGTCTCACAGCCAAGCTGGTGACTGCATTTGCAGGATTATATAAATAGACAAGGACGTATATTTAACATGGGAAAGATCGAAAGACAGAGAAGTGCAGTTTACAGTTTCCTTGAAAAACTGGATGTTTCAGGCCTGACACCGTCAGAAAAGTCAAAGTTTGAGAACATGGCCATATGGGTCATGAACTTCGGTGATGACTATTCCGACAATGTGCTGGAGGCCTCGTGCGGAAACGGACTGCTGCTGTGCTTCATCGCGGGCATTTATCCTGACAGGCATTTTACGGGAATTGATTTCGAAGAAGAGAAGATAAAGGCGGCAAATGCTTACAAAGAGGCGCTGGGACTTGAAAACGTTGAGTTCCTGGTCTCGGATTTCACGGACCTCGGCAGGCAGTTTGATACGGTGCTGCTCTTTGACACATTTGATGAAAATGTGCAGGCCGAGAGGGACAAATACCGCTTCAAGAGATTTGACATACAGGTGGATGAGTTCGCCGCCGACTACAGCGGCTACGCATATGCACTGGCTCAGCTGACAGCGCCGAGCGGAAAGTTAAAAGCTGTGGAGCACATAGACCAGGGCACCGAGCTTCTCGGCATGCTGAACTCGTTTAACGAGTACGGCATGACTTTCATAGACAGGAATTTCGGGGACATGGAATATGTGGACTCAGCCAGCCAGTCCAAAGTGAGCTTTACCGCATTTGAGTTAAAGAAAGAGCCTGAACCTGCCGAGAATGTATTTACAAAGTGGGCTCAGAAACAGCTTGGCGATCGGATGACGCCTGCCAAGGCTGACTACATCCTGTTCACAGCCGGAGGCAGCAGGATCGAAGGATATACCGCTTATGACGGATTCAGGGAAGTGGTGTTCTCCGGTATATTTGAAAATAAGGACGACCCCGGTTCATTCTTCATCTACCGGGCAAGTGAAAAAGGCAAGAACATCCTCCGCTATCCCCAGAACAGGATGAACGAGGCAAAGCTGACCCTGACAAGGGATAAAGAGATCGACAGGAAGAGAGGGCTTAATATCATCGAGTTCAAGCCCGGCGGAAAGGCAGAAGGCAAATGACATGAAGATCACTGTCTTTGGCGAGATACTCTGGGACATTTTCGGGGATGAAAGGAAGATCGGCGGCGCGCCGTTCAATCTGGCTGCCCATGCGTCAAAACTGGGCGCTGACGTTGATTTCATCTCCGCGGTCGGAGAGGATGAAAACGGCCGGGAGGCTCTGGCAGAGTGCAGGCGCCTTGGCCTTGATCCGGCAAATGTCGCTGTCATTGATAAACCTACCGGTTACTGCATGGTAACTCTAAAAGACGGGACACCGGACTATGACCTTGTCATGGATACCGCTTATGACAACATCCCGGTGCCGTCAGAGACTAAGGATACTGATGTCTTCTGTTTTGGCACGCTTGCCCAGAGAAATGGTGTTTCAAGGCGGACGCTGAAGAAACTTCTGGATCTGTACAGGGGAAAGGAAATATTCCTTGACGTTAATATCAGGCAGCATTATTACACCGCAGAAATACTGGATGATTCCCTTAAGGCTGCGACAATACTTAAGATATCAAGGGAAGAGGCGGGGGTGTTCGGCATCCCCGGGACCCCGGAAGAGATATGCGGGGAACTGCTTGACAGATATCCCGGGATAAAATTGATCATCATGACATTGGACAGCGACGGGGCGTTTATTTTCCCGAGGGGCGGCAGTATCATTTACTCGTCAAAACCATGCTGCCGGGTGGTTTCTACTGTCGGGGCAGGGGATTCTTTCTCGGCCGGTTTTATTATATGTTTCATGAGGGGAGAACCCTTGGATGTCTGCATTGAAAAAGCGGTCAAGCTCTCGGGATTTGTATGTGAGCATACAGGGGCCATCCCGGAATATGACAAGGACATCACTGTGCTGTTTAACATCTGAATCCATTTGAGTTCCTTATAAATCCATAAATTGTTTTGATTGGAAGAGAGCGCGTTCCGTTTGATATAGTTATGTCAGAAAAAGGTGAAAAAGGAGAACCGCCATGGCTAATGAAGTTAATGATCTTCGCAGCGCGATAGAGCTGCTCAAAGAGATACCGGGCCAGTTCGTGGAGACTGACAGACCGGTGCCGGTCGATGCGACAGTTG
>JAZOAJ010000070.1:0-3117 GCA_045595385.1 Lachnospiraceae bacterium
ACAGCCCATATGGCGATTATGGGCGCCCTCAGGATCGCCTGGAGTCCCATTGCTATCATGAACGTGATCTGGGTCACGTCATTACCTGTTCTGGTGACCAGGCTGGCTGTTGAGAAATCCCCGATTTCCTCCATCGAGAAATCTACGACAGCATTATAAACACTCGCCCTCAGATTCCTTGAAAAGTTTGCTGAGATCTGGGACGTGGAATATCCGACGATGACTGTACAGCATGCTTCACCCACTGCGCACAGCAGCATTATAAGGCCTGCCTTCAGCACTTCGGATGTATCTCCCTGGCTGTTGACCAGTGTCGTGATCCGGTTCATGTAATCCGGTATCGTCAGAGTAAGCCAGACAGATATCACAACAAAAGTCACGACTATGAGTATGAAGAGAATGTCTCTTTTCTGAAGTCTGCGTATTAATCTGATCATTTCTGTTTATCCTGAACAAATCGAATATGGACTATTATAAAAAAAACTTGCTGTAATAACAAGAAAAAAGAACGGTTCCTGCCGTTCTTCATTCAGAATAATCTCTAAGATAACGTTTACCGCCGTGCCGGTGCTCATAAAACCGGTAAAAAAGCATGACTATTGCCTCCCCGGCGCGCTTGAGGCGTATGTAAAAATAAGGGTCCCTTGCGATCTTGTCAGTGAGTACCGCATATACTCCCGCGTTATTTGCTCCCCATATGTCGGTAAAGAGCTGATCCCCCACCATCATGGTCTGCTCTTTTGTAAGTCCGAGCCTTTTCATTGCCTCAATATATCCGGATGCCTTCGGCTTTCCGGCATTGCAGACATACTCAGTGCCCACTGCCTCAGCAAAAGGAGCTGTGCGCGGAGTGTCGTTATTTGAGATCAGGCAGGTCTTGAAACCGATCTCCCTGAGTTCGGCAAACAGCCTGACAGCCTTGTCATTTGCCGGTGCGTCATGCATGACGAGGGTGTTGTCTATGTCAAACAGTATCCCCCGGTATCCGGCTTCATGGTACTTATTAAAATCAATGGCGTACACTGATTCATAGCGTACGCCAGGATAAAAGCATTTGAACATTTCAGTTTGTGAGTTTCCTTATCTCATCGATGAATGTGTTGACATCCTTGAATTCCCTGTAGACGGAAGCGAATCTTACATATGCGACCTGATCCACTTCCTTGATGTGATCCATGACGATCTCACCTATCACGGTGCTCTTCACCTCCGCGGTCCCGAGCGAGAAGATGTCAGTTTCAATGTCATCCACGAGTTTTTCGATCCTTTCGGCTGAAACCGGACGCTTATAGCAAGCCCTCAGGACTCCGTTCTGGATCTTCGTCCGGTCGTAGGGTTCGCGGTTATTGTCCTTCTTTATGACTATGAGCGGGATCGTCTCCAGTTTCTCATAGGTGGTAAAACGTTTTTTGCATACAAGGCACTCCCGTCTCCGTCTGATGGCCGTATTGGCATCATTGGGTCTGGAGTCGGAAACCTTTGTGTCGGGGTTTCCGCAATAAGGACATTTCATCAGGTCAGCCTCCCAATAATCACTTACTGTAACTATTAGAATAATATACTACATTTTGTATGCATGTACAAGAAAATACTACTATTATGCGCCTGATTTCCTGTATTCAACTTCAGACAGCATGCCGAAGAATTCATCGTGCGCATTCTGGTACTCCCGCGCGAATTCTTCATTGCCGCTTTCATGAAGTGAAGTGACATAAGTATGGGCAAGTGAAGCCAGTTCAGGCTGGACACGGGCCACTACAGAGATGCCGACATTTGAACAGATATCCGAGATCCTCTCCATGTTGGTAAGAACATCCAGGAATGCTGTACCTCCGTTGATCGTACACATGCCTGTACGCAGTCTCTCAAGATGATTGTCATGCAGGGTGTTGATCACATCATCCATGACATCCTCAAGCGGTTCTATCATGCGGGCTGCATCAATGTCCCTTTTTTCAAAAGCCTGCTGTGTATAGTTAAGTATCCTGTCAAGAAGGCTTTCCGCAACGTCAATTTCCTTGATCGCCGTCTCCGAGAAACGTATTTCCGTATCCTGCTGCTGGATCGCAACTTCCGCAATGTTCATCGCATGGTCGCCCAGACGCTCGAAATCATTCACCAGACGGTTATACTGGTTGAGTATCCTTATGTGCCCGTCATCCATTATGTGGGGAGACAGCTCCACCAGGTAGCTGCCCACATTATCGGCGAGCATATCTATGTCATCTTCCCTCTCGATCAGCTCGTCGATCTGTTTTTTGTTGAACTGTTTGCAGTTTACGAGCGCTTCACGGATGCTGCGCGATGACAGTTCGAACATTGTTTTCAGGACTTCATAGCATGAGTTGAATGCAAGCGCCGGAGTCTTGAAGAATACCGGGTTGAGTGCCTGGATCTTCTCGTCATACATGCTTGTCCGCTTTTTGTCGTCCTTGATAATCCGGCATCCCAGCCTCTCAAAGAGTGTCAGGAACGGAAGCAGTATTATCGCGATCGACAGGTTAAAGACAGTATTTGTATTAGCGATGGTACCTGCAGTCATGGACATGTTCCACAGGCCGTTCAGTGCACCTGTCAGGTGCAGGATGTTCACGACCAGTATGACTATCACTGATTTACAGAGGTTGTAAATGACATTGATAAGACCTACGCGCCTCTGGTTTGCCTTGGCGCCTATGCTGCAGACGATGGCTGTTGTCACACAGTCGCCAAGGTACACTCCGACAAGCATGATATAGACCGTTTTAAACGGTATCGTACTGGCCATGGCAAATGCCTGAAGTATACCGATTGTTGCCGAGGAACTCTGCAGGACAAAGGAGACGCCTGCACCGACCAGATAGCCGATCCACATCCTGTCGCCTATGCTTGCGAAAATGGAATCGAGCATGCCGTTTTCAGACAGGACGCTGACCGCACCGGTCATGTTCAGAAGACCGGAAAACAGTATGCCGAATCCGATCAATATGCTGCCGATATTATTGGCTTTCTTTGCTTTTTCAAATCCCATTATCAGGACCATGCCGGCAACAAGAGCAAGCGGTGCCAGCGTTGATGGCTGGAAAAACCTCAGGAACGAGGTTGAAGACTCGCTGACATCGAGCAGACGTATGATCT
>JAZOAJ010000071.1:0-5695 GCA_045595385.1 Lachnospiraceae bacterium
GCCCTGTTCGGCGGTTGGATCTGGCAGGTGCTCGGGATCGAGACTCTGTTCATTCTGTCAGCTGTCCTGGGACTGTGCAACAGCGCGTATGCCGCGTCCATCAAGACGAAGAAGCAGCTCTCCGGGAAATGACCAGCACAAAAAAAGAAGGCCGAAGCCTTCTTTTTCATTTCACTTTTACATATGCCCTTAGAGGGTCCCTGTCTACAGGTTCTGATTCAATGTAGCGTATCAGCTCATCCTCCTCGTCCTCACTGAATATGCCGAAGAGGTCCATAAACCCTTCCCTTACGAAGTTCTGCTCGTCTGCCTGCGCAAACATGAGCCTGAACGGGTCATAATAGCCTTTTATGTTAAGCAGGACTATGTGCTTGTTGTGCCTTGCAAGCTGCTTGAGCGCCAGCGCCTGGAAGAACTCGTCAAATGTCCCGACTCCGCCGGGAGCGATAAGGAACACGTCTGCCCTGTCCTCCATCTTCTGCTTGCGCTCTCTCATGTCGGCAGTATAGATCAGCTCATCGCATTTATCATACAGCGGCTCTATGTCCTGATTCCTGAAGAATTCGGGCACGATACCTGTCACATGTCCGCCGCCCTTGTGGAAGCCTCTTGCAGCAGCTCCCATCATGCCGAATCCACCTGCACCGAATACCAGGTTGTGGCCTCTCTTTGCCAGTTTCTCGCACAGTGATTCAACTTTTTCTATGTAGTAATGGTCCACTCCGGAGCTCGCTGCCCCGTACACGCAAATGTTCATTTCTTCCTCTTTTTCTTTTTTACGCTGTATCCGAAGCTGCCGATCTTCTCACCCAGCGCATAGTACTCACCGTGGCAGTATGCCGTCAGGTGAGCCCTGTCCATGGAGAACCTGCCGTTTTCATCGCAGTACCGCTCGTCCGCCGCAACGGAGACTATCTCAGCCAGGAACATGTCATGGGATCCGAGCTTAAGGATATCCGTCACCCTGCATTCAAGGCTGAGCGGGCTCTCGTCGATGGTTGGGGCATTCACATTTGCCGAAGGGACAGGGGTGAGCCCGGTCTCTTTGAACTTGTCGCAGTCCCTTCCCGACTTTACGCCGCACCAGTCGCACGCCTTTACCATGCCAGTACTCACAAGGTTCACCACGAACTGGCGTGTATCGCTTATGATGCCGTGCGAATAACGCTCAGGTCTTATGGAAACATAGAGCATGGGCGGGTTGGAACACACCGTACCCGTCCATGCCACTGTAATTATATTCGGTTTTTCTCCCGGTCTCTGACAGGTCACCATGACTGCCGGGACAGGATTGAGCATGTTGCCGCCCTTCCAGATCTGTTTTGACATGCGCTCCTCCGCTTTATAACAGTCCGTCCCTCTTAAGGCCGATCGTCATGGCTTCCATTTCAACTTCCATGTCGAGCCTGTCTTTCTCAAAGAGATTGTTGTACTGTTTGGAAAGTGCGCTCCCGGCATCCTGAAGGAATGTCCTGGTCTTATCCTGGATATCTTTCCCGAGCTGGCCTTTCTTATCTAATTCCTCAAAGTGTGTAAGTACGCCCTTGATCGTCGGGATATAATAATTCAGGCACTGCCTTGTATCCACGATCTTCTCCGGCTTTTCCCTGAGGGTCTGGATGATGCTGTCAAGCTGGCCGCATACCTCATTTGCCTTTGTGCGGATGTCGATCACACGGATCTTCATGATGATCCTGCGGACACTCATGAGTTCCTTGCGCGCGTCAGCGAGGATCTGGTTCTGCTCTTCGTTCAGGTTCCCGCTGTTTCCGCCTACTGCGGTCTTATCGTCCTTTTCTCCTCCGGTCCTGTTGGCAACATAGATCAGCAGCACCGAGATGATCAGCACGATGACTACAGCTGCTATCGCTACCCAGATAAGGATCTTAAATAACGATGGCTTTAAGATATAGGATACCACCAGTCCGGCAGCTGCCAGGATGGTAACGATCAAAAGGAGTAATCCTCCGCCTCTTCCTGATCCGCTCATATTATTTCTCCTATTTCACAGTCTCGGCATTTTCCTTGACTTCAAGCAGTTTTGCCTTGAGCTGTGCTTCCATCTTGCCTAACTCGACCTCAGCCAAAGCTCTCTTCTCGCGGCCTTCCTCATGGATCTTAACGAGTTCGTCAATGGTCTCGATCAGTTTGGTGTTTGCGTTCTGGACTGTCTCGATGTCAACAACGCCTCTCTCGCTCTCTTCAGCGATCTCGATGGTTCCCTGCTTGAGGGCTTCAGCGTTCTTGTTGATCAGTTCATTGGTCAGATCTGTGACTGCCTTCTGTGCTCCGAGGGCTTCCTTGGAATGCTGAAGGCTAAGTGCGACCACCATCTGGTTCTTCCACAGAGGAATGGTGTTGATGATCGTTGACTGGATCTTCTCTGTCATTAATGTGTCATTGTTCTGCACGAGACGGATCTGCGGAGCCATCTGGATGCTGACTGTTCTTGTAAGTTCGAGGTCATAGAGCTTCTTTTCGAAACGGTCACAGATCGCTGCATAGTCATTTGCCTTCTGTGCGTCTTCAGCAAGACCTGTCTCTCTGGCCTTCTTCTGCAGCTCGGGAAGTGTTGTCGCTCTTTCCTGGGCAAGTTTTTCCTTGCCTGCGAGTATGTACATGGTAAGCTCTTTGAAATATACCATGTTGGAGTCATACATCTTGTCGAGCATGACTATGTCGCTGGTCAGCTGGTTCTGATGGCCTTCGAGCACACCAACGATATTGTCAACGTTCTTCTCGACCTTGTCATACCTTGCCTTGAATACAGTGAGCTTGTTCTCTGCCCTGCGGAACAGTTTTGCCAGTCCCTTGGGTTCTTCTTCCACTGCGCTGAATCCCTTGATCTCGGCAACAAGAGATGAAAGAGTATTGCCGATCTCTCCGAGGTCCTTTGTCCTGACGCCTTCAAGTGCGGCATCTGAGAACTCCGCGACCTTCTTCTGAGCGCTTGCGCCGTACACAAGAATTGCGCTACTGTCATTAAGATCGATCTGCTTCGCAAAATCGGATACCATCTGCTTTTCCTCTTCGGTCAGGTTGATGCTGTCCATGTATTTCACGTCTTCGACTTTCTCTTCTTTCTTCTCTTCCCCGAAAGTGAGCGGATTCTTGGTGTCAAAGTTAAATGTGGGTATATCCTGTTTGAATTCAAGTTTGATCTCGTCTGACATCTTTAATCGTGCCTCCTTGTGTGCTAATATTATTTGAATCATTATAACACATTTATCAAATAGGCAATAGTATTCACAAAATATTCAAATTACATGCGGATCGACAAATTTTTCTCTGAACTCGGGATCCTGAGCCGGAGTGAATGCAAAAAGGCCGCGAAGGCAGGCCTCATATCCATAGGTGACAGGACCGTCAAAAGCTCTGATGAGCAGATCGATCCTGAAAATGACTCTGTCTTTTACAAGGGATCTTTAGTCCCCTATTCGCGTTTTGTATATTACATGCTTAACAAACCTGCGGGCGTCGTCACCGCCAACAGCGACCGCAGCCACAGGACCGTGTTTGATCTTGTCCCTGACAAGCGTCCGGGACTGTCTGCCGTCGGCAGGCTTGACATTGACACGACAGGGATCCTACTAATAACTAACGATGGAGAGCTTAACCACCGCCTGCTATCTTCAAAGTATCATGTTCCGAAGACTTATGTTGTCTATGCTGACGGTGTATTGAGCGAAGAAGACATAAAGCTGCTGGAGGAAGGCATTGACATCGGGGATGATGAACCCACTCTTCCCGCCCGGGCAAATGTCACCGGGGCACATGAAACAGGAAGCATTGTTGAGCTTACGATCATTGAGGGCAGGTACCATCAGGTGAAACGGATGTTTGCCGCGATAGGAAAGCCTGTCATCACACTGCACCGCCGCACGTTCGGACCGCTGGTGCTGGACAGCAATCTTGCCGAAGGAGAAATAAGGCTTTTGGATACGGATGAGATCAACGCGCTGAAAGAAGCTGTCAGATAACTGCCATGAAAAGGAAGCAGATATAAAACATTGTGTTTTGCCAAATAAAAAGAGGCCCGCCGGGGCCTCTTTTTTATCATATATTCAGATCAGCTGAACCTCTCCATTACCCACTTTGCCACAAAATCGAAGCAGGTTTTTACAGTATCCCCGAACTCGCCGGGATACTTTTCCGTGGCCTTCTCGGTTGTGAAATTATGAGTTGCTCCTTCAACAAATGCTATTGTCTTGTCCTCTGAAACCGCATTCTGATAAATGATCTCAGCTGCAAGGAATTCATATCCTCCTGTCATTCCCATGATCAGCAAAGGTTTCCTGATATACTTTACATTTCCGGGAGTATTGTTGTAGCTGGAATCCCAATCCACACCTTCTATCCCGGTCTCTGTCATCCTGTAACCATGTGTTCTGACCGTGGCGGAGCCTGCGTATATGCGGATGGTAGTGTTATCTGCAGACTGGCCCAGCAATGGAGTCAGTGAACGGTTCCCTCTGGGAGCCCTTCTTGTATAAATGATCTCGTTAGTGATGCTTCCGTCACTGTGCAGCAGAGGATACTCTTCCTTTGTGTGATTCAGATAACTGATATCCAGCGGGAAAAGACGGTTGTTGCGGGATACCAATGACCCTCCGGGTATGACGATCGGTTCATCGTCTTCAAAGTCACCCTCTCCCCTGTTAAGGGCATCCAGTCTTTCCAGGACGTACTCCCTGATCCTGTCAAATCTGGCTTCCTGGGCCGCATTATACTTTTCGACAAACTCCTTGGAGTAGTGGGCCGCACCCGGCACATATCCGTTCTCCGGAGCAAAAAGATCGAACTCGCTGTTCAGATTCCTTGCGGAATGTTCATCTGTGACTGCCGGATCAACACTTACCAGATACATGACTCCTATGCCGAAATTGGAATCCAGCAGCAGCACACCGTCCGCTTCAGGCATTGGATCCATATCCGGCATCTTCACTATCCTGCCATCATCCTGGAATATCTGTACACCGTTTTCTGCCACTGCCTGATAGCAGCTCATCAGAGTACCGCCTCCGCTGTGCCCGAGGATCAAAACCTTGTCGATCCCGGGAAGGCCCTTAAGATATCTGACATAATCCCCAACTTCCTGGATCTTGTTTTCCAGTGGCTGCTTCGCATTGCTGACATTGGCTCCCATCACGGTGAAACCGCGCTCTGCAAGAGCCAGTGTTGCAACGTGCGCATAATAATTTCCGGAGGAATGCATGAGCAGTATAGCTATCCTGCAGCGTTCATCCGGTTCGTCCGGCTGATAGAGCACGCCTCCCCTACCACGTGCTATGGCAACATAACGGTTATGGTAACTGTAGATCTTTCCTTCGTTTTCCATATCTTTCCTCCATAATTATACTTATGGTGTAATTATAATATTGTAACGATAAGCCGTCTACATTACTTTATCTCGCAAAAAAAGGGAGCTCTTTTGAGCTCCCTTTTCTTGCGCGGAGAAGGAGGGATTTGAACAGGCCCTTCCGGCGTCAGCGAATCGCCTGCCCTCTCGGTTGGCTCTTCGGACGCCGTCACAAAAGCACCTCGCTGTTTCGTCCACCGGACGCGCTTCGGTGCTTTTGCCCACGCCGCGTACCGCGGCGCTCCGGTATTCATTTCTACTTTGCCCCGCAAAAAAAGGGAGCTCTTTTGAGCTCCCTTTTCTTTCGCGGGGAAGGGGGGGTTTGGACCCTCGCCC
>JAZOAJ010000072.1:0-2312 GCA_045595385.1 Lachnospiraceae bacterium
ACGATGCTTGAAGGCGCTGCTTCCGGTTTAGCGTTTTTAATAATGAATCTGTCCATCTTTATCTCCTGTTTTCTGCACATACAATAAAATCGTTAATTTATTTTATATTGTATCCATTTTTTCATCATAAGTAAAACTGCATAACAAAAAAGGAAGCCCGTAATAATGCCATGGTTCCCAAATCTCGGTTTTACAGCATGATTGTTGGAATAATTACTAAGATTTGGGAAGGTTAGCTCCAAAAAAGAAATAGGCGGGATACTTCCTGCCTTTTTCAATGAAAGACGTCCACGAGAGGGCGCTGCGTGCCAGTGGCACGCGTTCAGGGCCGACCGGAGCGACAGCGGAGACCGAACCTTTCGGAGCCCGACGGGCTCCGGCATTGAAAAAGGCGGGGATGATCCCCGCCTTTTTCAATGCTTGGACGTCCACGAGAGGATTCGAACCTCCGACCCCTCGCTTAGGAGGCGAGTGCTCTATCCTGCTGAGCTACGTAGACATTTGCCCTTTTTGGGCGCTCTAATAGTTTACTCCATTTTAACTTTATAGTAAAGTTCTATTTTTTCGGTATGAGCTTTTCTTTTCCGCCCATGTAAGGACGCAGGACAACAGGGATGTTCACACTGCCGTCTTCATTGAGGTTGTTCTCAAGAAATGCTATTAGCATGCGCGGCGGAGCGACAACTGTATTGTTCAGTGTATGGGCAAGATATTTGCCGTCCTTGGAATTAACGCGGATGCGGAGCCTTCTTGCCTGAGCGTCTCCGAGATTTGAGCAGCTGCCTACTTCAAAGTACTTCTTCTGCCTCGGCGACCATGCTTCAACGTCACAGGATTTTACTTTCAGGTCCGCGAGATCTCCTGAACAGCACTCAAGTGTCCTTACAGGAATGTCCATCGATCTGAACAGATCGACAGTGTTCTGCCACAAGCGGTCATACCACATTTTTGATTCTTCCGGCTTGCAGACGACTATCATCTCCTGCTTTTCAAACTGGTGAATGCGGTATACGCCTCTCTCTTCTATGCCGTGAGCGCCTTTTTCCTTCCTGAAGCAGGGAGAATAGCTTGTAAGAGTCTTGGGAAGCTCCTCCTCCGGGATGATCTGATCAATGAACTTGCCTATCATGGAGTGTTCGCTGGTTCCGATGAGGTAGAGGTCCTCGCCTTCGATCTTATACATCATCGCGTCCATCTCTGCAAAGCTCATGACGCCTGTCACGACATTGCTCCTGATCATGAACGGCGGAACAACATATGTAAATCCCCTGTCGATCATGAAATCCCTTGCATAGGAGATCACTGCGCTGTGGAGCCTTGCGATGTCACCCATGAGGTAATAGAATCCGTTTCCGGCAACCCTGCCTGCCGCATCGATGTCGATACCGTCAAATCTTTCCATTATGTCAGTATGATAGGGCACTTCAAAATCCGGGACTTTCGGCTCGCCGAATTTTTCTATCTCAACATTGCATGAATCATCCGGGCCGATGGGGACTGAAGGATCGATCATGTTTGGTATTACCATCATTCGATCAAGCAGCTGGGCTTCAACTTCCCTTTCTCTTGCTGTAAGCTCGTCTATCCTCGCATTTGATGCGGTTACTTCTGCTTTTGCCTTCTCAGCTTCTTCCTTCTTTCCTTGCGCCATCAGCGCGCCGATCTGCTTGCTGGCCTTGTTCTTGTTGGCACGGAGTGCTTCCACTTCCTGCTTTATCTCCCTGTTTTCCTTATCAAGGGCGATCACTTCGTCAACCAGCACCAGTTTCTGGTCCTGGAACTTTTTGCGGATGTTTTCCTTTACCGCTTCTTCATTTTCTCTTACAAATTTAATATCAAGCATAATGTCCTCACTTTGCATACATGGCAATGTCCAGTGCCTCAGCCTCTTCACGTCCGAGCGCAATGTCACATCTGCCGTTTTCTATTTCTTTCAGATAGCAGTAACTTCCATCGCTGCTGTTCATGACATTTAATATGATCCCGCTGTTATCCTCATCCAGGAGCGCCAGCGCGAAACTTAAGCTGCCGCCGTTTCCCATGTAAGCGTCATACTTTACTGTTCCTATTTTCTGGTACGTCTTTCTGAGCCGCTTATAAATATCCCTTATCGCCTTATCTTCAATAGCATCCTTTTCTTCCAGCACTTTCATCCTGGTGAATTTGTCAAGGATGGAGCCTTCAAGGCTTTCTCCGGTCTGTCCGCCCAGGAACAGATCCAGCCTGTCGTTCAGTTTTTTAGTCCTGACGATAAGGACGATGACCACTGCTATGAGCACCGCTGCAAGAACCGCTGCGATTATAAGGATTAC
>JAZOAJ010000073.1:0-5409 GCA_045595385.1 Lachnospiraceae bacterium
GTGAGTTGTCCGTTTACCCATATTGCTTCGAAGCCTTCGCACAGTTCGGTCGGATTCAGGAAATCCGCCTTGTCCGTGAGTTTGTCGTAATCGAATAGCAGCAGATCGGCGTAGTTTCCGTCCTTGATAACTCCTCTGTTCGGGATCTTGTCGACCTTTGCCGTAAGTCCGGTCATCTTCCAGATCATCTTCTCCAGAGGCATCAGATTGTTCTCTTTTACGAAAACTCTGATGGCATGCGGGAACGTTCCGAATGCGCGAGGATGAGGCTTATCGTTGGCAGCTCTGAGGATTCCGTCAGTACCGACAACAACATGATCGTTCTTGATGATCCTGAACAGGTCCTCCTCGCACATGGCGAAGTAGATGGCCGTCGCAACGCCCTCATTCTTTATCATGACCTCGCAGAATACGTCGAACGGATCCCTTCCGTTCTTCTTAGCGTACTCGCCGATCGTCATGCCTTCGATCTCAGGCATGTTTCTCGAAACAGATATAAGTACTCCGTCCCAGCCTCCTGAATTGAGATAGAAATTGTCATAATCGGTTTCCGGATCATTCATTTCTTTCTCGATCTTCTTACGCATGACCGGATCTTTCAGATACTCGACCATGCCGCTCATTCCGTGATCGTAATACCACGGAGGAGCGCTTACTGAAAGCTGGGTCTGGGATGCCAGATAAGGATACTGGTCGCAGTTGACCGATATTCCTTCTGCATTTGCTTTTTCTATCATCTCGAGCGACTTGACGGAATCTCCCCATACAGACTTTCCTGCGAATTTGTGGTGTGAGATGATCAGGTCAACACCAGAACGTCTTGCCGTCTCGATAGATTCTTCAACGGATCTCAGACAATACTGAGCTTCGTTGCGCATATGCGTTGTATATATACCGTCATACTTAGCGACTACCTTGCAGAGCTCAGCGAGCTCCTCAGTAGTACCATACGCACTAGGTACATAAACCAGTCCGCTGGACATGCCGCCCGCTCCGGACTGCAGGGCTTCCTCGAGCATTGCTTTCATGTTATCGAGTTCCGCTTTAGTAGGAGGGCGGTTCTCGTATCCCATGGCGCATACCCTGAGGTTAAGGTGACCTACAAGGAACTTGGTGTTCTCAGCCGCTTTGAGCGTGCTGGCATAGTCCATGTATTTTTCAAAAGTGGTAAATGTCCTCTGCTCTGCAGGATAATCCGACAGCAGCATACCGGTACTTGCCTGAAGCATGGAGAGGTAGTCCTCTCTGACCGGTGCGATCGACATGCCGCACATACCGGCTACCTGAGTCGTGATACCCTGTGACAGTTTGGTTATTGATGCCCAGTCCTGACCGAGCGGAAAATCGCCGTGAGTATGGGCGTCAATGAAGCCTGGGGACAGAACTTTGCCTGTGCCGCCGATCTCACATGCTGCTTCTGCATTATGGCCTGCAGGCAGCATGACGATCTTATCGCCGTCTATAGCAACATCTCCGATAAACGGAGGCGCTCCTGTACCGTCAATCACCGAAGCGTTTCTTATTATGTAGCTATACATGGCTCTGGTCCCTCCGTGAAATTACATCATAGTTGCAGTTGCTGATATGATGTGTTTCTGTTACATCAGGAGGTCGCCTACGAGGATACCGAAGTAGTTACCTGTGATGTATCCGTAGAGACCTACGAGGATGCCCGGAACTACCAGGTCGCCCCAGCCCTTATTGATAGCAAGCGCCGCAGCTGTTGTAGGTCCGCCGATGGTAGCGCATGTAGCTGTAGCGCACTCTTCGTAGCTTCCTTTGAACAGTCTGCCTACACCGAAGCTGATAATAACATTGATGATGATAGCCAGCATCATGTATACAAGTACGTATCCGGTTGCAAGTACATCCTGGATCGTAGCTGCGCAGCCGAGTGTTGTGAACCAGAGGACTATCATGTAGTTACCCATTTCCTCAGCACCTTCGAGGCTCTCGAAGAACTTAGGGAAGAGGGTTACAAGGATTACAGTGATAGCTGTCATTACGAGATAAATGCTTCCGAAGATCTGGCCGATAACCAGAGGCGGGTTAGTAGCATTTACCAGGTTACAGATGATCGATGAGATACCTGTGATAATGAATGTTACAGCGAAAGCCATCGACAGTGACAGCAGTGAGATGTTCTTTGGCTTCCAGTACTGAGCAGCCTGTGTCTTGGTGTCGTCTGTACCGGATTCAAATGCATCGATGTAAGGATGCGTCCAGTGCTTTCTGCCGAAGCTTGTGCTTGCGCCTGCGGAGAGGATCAGCATGCACACACCGAGAAGCACGTTAGCACCTACAGCTACGGAGTTAACGTAGGCAGCGTCTGCATTGAAAGTCTGACCCATAGCTACGATGTTTACTGTTCCGCCTGTATATCCGCCGGTTACCATAGCGCCTACGGCTGAGATCTCACCTGCATTTCTGAAGAGCAGGAATCCGCCGCCGAGAGCAGCAATAAGTGTACCTACAGCAGCAATGTGCCACAGAACGAACAGTTTTCCTGATTCTCTCAGGATCTTACGTACATCGCACTTGAACAGCAGTAACGGAATCGAGAGCGGTAGAACATATCCGCTGATAGCAGAGTATACCGGTGATGCTGTCGGTGTGATGTGAACAGAACACAGGAGCATCGACAGGAAGATCGCCAGTACGCAGGATCCGATATATCCGCCCCATTTGAATTTCTGCTCGCAGAATATAGCGGTAGTACCCATGAATGCGACTACCATCCAGACTAGCATGGTATTCTCGCCACTAATTAAAGAAGTCATCTTTACCTCCTTTCCTAAACAAAATACCTATATACCAGAGCAGCCCCCTGAGTGCAGAGGCTCTTCTCCTAATACGATTGTATTTTATATAGTAAAGGAGCGCTAATCCCGATTACGTATTGCAGGTATTCAGAGCGTGAATACCTTGGAATCTATGGGTTTTGTCTATATTTCTGCTTTTGATTATTTGATTCGTCTATTTGATGTCTTCGCGGTTCCTGACCTCAACAGATGCCAGGCCTTTCTCTTTGCCGTTCTTCGCAGCAAGTCTGACTATTACAGGACACCTCTTGTCCTCATTGCTTTCGTCCTTGATCCAGCCTTCCCTTACCGAGGAAGCATAGAATGCTCCGTAACCGATATCTTCAAGTCCATAATTCGCGGCAAGGAAGCTCATCGGGAGCACATACTCCGGAATGATCTTCAATGTAAGGTCTGCAGCTTCATACTCATCAATAGTGTATTTACCGCCTACAGGTACCATAAGTATATCTGCGCCTTTGAAAGTCTCTATCTGCTCGTCTGTCAGAGGGCAGCTGAGCGCTCCGAGATGCACCACGCGGTGATCCCCGTTATCCAGCATGAAGATCTTGCCCTTTCCGTTTGCAGGCGTATACTCAGTGATCTCAAACGGGAACGGCCTTTTGCTCTCCCTGACCTTGAGCCCTTTAGCACCGGACCAGTCTCCATCAGTACAGAGAACCTTGTTCACGGTTCCTTTGACCGGTTTCAGTCCCGGCACCGATCCGTCCGCATACGGATCGAGTATGACAGTCTGTTCATCGCATTCAAGCTTGAAGCATCTGTGCCCTATATAAGATACCTTTACATTGGTTGCGGGGGTCCTCCAGAAGTTCATCTTGGCAGCCGAAAGCGAGATCACCGCGATAGGTATGCAACCCAGTCCGATTGTAACAGCAGCCCTTGAATTGATGAAAAACATCGCGAAGAAAGGTATTGAATAGATGATTCCCATTATGAGTGCAAAAACTCCAAGGGGTCTTACTTCTCTCTTGTTTTTATCATTTTGTTTCATTGTTTTTTCCTCTTGTTTACCTCACCCGTTGCAAGAGAATGCTAATGGAAACACTTCCCTACTTTATAACAATGTTAGCATTCATTAACCCGGTTTTGTTATGCGTATTAAGCATATTTGTTATAGGTAATTTTGTATAAGTCAAACCAATGACAGAAGCCTGCATTAATTATGTAAATGCAAAAGCCCCCTGTGATCTGGCGCAGATCGCAAGGGGCTCGCATGTTTATTTACTATTTCACATTATTTAAAACAACTATTATTATTTAATGTTTCTGTAATAGTTCCTTATCATTTACATGTGCATAATATATATGCTTTGGATCATAGCTAACAGATATAAGCTCAAGGACGCTGTCAATGTCATCATCAATAACTATCGATTTAACAGCTATTTCTCTTGCTGTAAAGGCTTCTCCCTTGTTAATGGTCACATATATCGCATCCGGCCAGTCCATGGTCCAGCGCATGAATGGTATCTTAAAGATCACAGGTGTATTTCCGCCTGAGCCGAGGTCAAGGAAAAGCACTTTTCCCATTTTATGAGCCTCAATGAACTCATAGTATCTCCGGCTCGCTTCATGCCATCCCTCATCTTCGACAAATGTATCGTCTGCTCTGAGGTTCATCTTCATAGGCGATCCGTCATCAGGGCATACAGGCAGCATATATTCCGGAATTTCTGTTTTAAGTCGGGTCCAGTCGATGTGTCCATACTGATTCGTTGGAGGAATAAGATCTCCCCAATCAGCGTGATAGTCAAAGCTTGCGCGCTCGAAGTGAAACCCTTCTGCAAGCAGCATCTTCTTGACTTGTTCTTCGTTATCATAGGTCTTCTTTATACTTCCATTCTGACACTGCCACAGACCGTAGTCACCCTGAGTATAGAACAGCCTGCTCTTATCGATGCCTGCTTTCTGAAAGCAGTGGTCGACATTGGTAGTGATGACGAAATAATCCTTATCCTTAAGAATATCGAGCAATTTGTTATACGTATCCCTCGGTGGATCCATATACCTGTTTACATATATGTTCCTGCACCAGAATCCCCACATCTCTGTAAGTTTTCTGTAAGGATAAAACCCTCCGGAGTACATGTCCGTAAAACCGTATTTTACGGCAAAGTCTCCGAAATGCCTGTCGAACCTTTTTCCGGAGTATGTGAACCCTGCAGATGTAGAAAGACCGGCACCTGCTCCCACAATAACAGCATCAGCCTCCTCTATCGCGTCCTTAAGCTGTTCTATCTTCGCTTTGCTTCTGTCTATATACCAATTCATATTTTCTTCTCTTCTTTCTAAATATATATGCGGATTGCAAAATAAACAATCTGAATGATATATTTTAATTATGAAAACACCAATCAAGCTTTATAGCGATGACAGTAATACTCTGAAGGTCGAGACCTTCTATCACATAATTGCAGAGCCGGGGAAGGATCCCTGGAGTTTTCCGCTGCACTATCACAGCGATCTGCTTGAGATATCTCTTGTAGTAGCCGGTTCGGCAAAGTTTGAATGCGACCGTGTATCATACACCTTGGTTCCCGGAGATCTTATCGTGAAAAATGCCGGTGTCCTGCATTCAGAGGTC
>JAZOAJ010000074.1:0-7432 GCA_045595385.1 Lachnospiraceae bacterium
GGTCTTTCTTGTTGGTTTTCTTTCCGGACGCGGCAAACTGCGCGACAGCACCGATCGGAGATGCCTTGGATGCCTGGCCGCCTGTATTGGAATATACTTCAGTATCAACGAGCAGGACATTTACATCCTCACCGCTTGCCATGACATGGTCAAGTCCGCCGTAACCGATATCATATGCCCAGCCATCGCCGCCGTACATCCAGATGGATTTCTTGGTCAGATGCTCTTTGTTGTGAATGATATCCTCACGGATCTCTGCGCTTTCTCCTGAGAGTTCAGCGCTCTTAAGCGCGCGGATGAGGTCCTGGGTTGTCTGCATTGTGCGTTCACCGTCACTGTAGGCACCGATCCACACATCTATGGCCACGTTAAGTTCGGACACGCCGCTTATCTCCCTGAGGCGGACGATCTTTTCAGCTAGCCTTGTCCGCTGCTGGTTTTCAGCCAGTGACATTCCGAGTGCAAACTCAGCATTGTTCTCAAACAGGGAGTTGGACCATGCCGGACCATATCCCCTCGAAGTTGTAGTATAAGGGAAGCTCGGCATCGCAGCACCCCATGCCTGTGTGCAGCCGGTAGCGTTGGCGACTATGAGCCTGTCTCCGTAAAGCTGTGTAAGGACTTTCATGTAGGCCGTCTCACCGCAGCCTGCGCATGCGCCTGAGAACTCAAGGAGCGGCTTTTCAAACTGGCTGCCTTTGACAGTAAATCTGCTGAGCGGGTTCTTCTTTTCTGACAGGTTCACGGAGTATTCCCAGTTGACCTGCTCATGTGCTTCCTTGGCTATGGAACTTAAGCCGAGTGCGTCAGCAGGGCATGCATTGAAGCAGACACCGCATCCGAGGCAGTCAAGAGGTGATACCTGGATCCTGTATGTGTATGATTCCATGCCTTTGCCCTTGGCTTTGACAGCGACATATCCTTCCGGAGCCTCGGCAGTCTCCTCATGATTGAGAAGGAAAGGCCTGATGGCGGCGTGAGGGCAGACAAATGAGCACTGATTGCACTGAATGCATTTGTCAGGATTCCATACAGGAATGTCAACGGCAGTGCCGCGCTTTTCAAATCTTGATGTTGCAAGAGGAACAGTTCCGTCTTCCATTCCTTTAAATGCCGAGACCGGAAGGTCGTCTCCGTGGAGGGAATCTATGGGTTCAACTATGTTCTTGATGAAATCGGGAAGTTTCCTCTTGTCTTCTTCAGGTTCATCATCAACAAGCGACTTCCAGCTCTCAGGAACATCGATCTTAACGACTCCGCTGATGCCGGCATCGATCGCTTCGTGGTTCATGCTGACGATCCTGTCACCTTTATGTCCGTAAGTGACGTCGACAGCGTCTTTCATGTAACGCACGGCGTCATCGATCGGGATGATGTCAGCCAGTTTGAAGAACGCAGCCTGGAGAACAGCATTGGTACGTTTGCCGAGGCCGATCTCCTTGCAGATGCTGATCGCGTCGATGGTGTAGAACTGTATGTCATTTTCTGCGAGGTATCTTTTTACCTTTGAAGGAAGATGTTCTTCCAGTTCTTCCGGCGTCCACAGCGTGTTCAGGAGGAAGGTGCCTCCCGGCCGGATGTCCTGGACGATGTCGTATTTGTCCATGTAGGACTGGTTGTGGCATGCAACGAAATCCGCCTGGGTTACCAGGTAGCTTCCGATGATCGGTTCATCGCCGAATCTGAGGTGCGAACGTGTCACACCGCCGGACTTCTTTGTGTCATACTCAAAATAACCCTGGACATATTTGTCAGTGTTGTCTCCTATGATCTTAATGGAGTTCTTATTTGCACCAACGGTTCCGTCAGAACCGAGACCCCAGAATTTAAGGCTCTTTGTTCCGGAAGGAAGGACGTCAACATGAGGTCCGACCTTCAGGGAAGTGTATGTCACATCATCATCTATGCCGACAGTGAAATGGTTCTTGGGCTCGTATTTCTGCATGTTGTCGAAGACCGCGAGGATCTGGTTTGCTGTTACATCCTTGGTGGACAGACCGTAGCGTCCGCCGTAGATGGCAGGCTGCCTGTCCATCTCGTTGAATGCAGCGCAGACATCCAGATACAGAGGCTCACCAAGTGACCCCGGTTCCTTGGTCCTGTCGAGGACAGTGACCTTCTGGACAGTTGCGGGGAGATCCTTCAGGAAATGCTTAATGGAGAACGGACGGAAGAGGTGAACTTCCAGGAAGCCTGTCTTCTCACCGTGCTCATTAAGATATTTGACAGTCTCGCGGATAACGCCGGCAGATGAACCCATCGCAATGATTATGCGGTCAGCGTCCGGTGCGCCGTAATAGTTAAAAAGATGATAATCTCTTCCTGTCAGACGATTGATCTTTTCCATGTAGCCTTCGACGATGTCCGGTACAGCATCATAAAACGGGTTGGCCGCTTCCCTTGCCTGGAAGAATACGTCAGGGTTCTGAACAGTACTTCTCATGACAGGCCTCTCCGGGTTAAGGGAATGTTTGCGGAACCTGTCCACAGCTTCCCAGTCGAGCAGTCCGGCAAGATCGTCATAGTCCATTACTTCAACTTTCTGGAGCTCATGTGAGGTCCTGAAACCGTCAAAGAAGTGGAGGAAAGGAACGCTTGCCTTGATGGCTGCCAGATGCGCGACCGCTGTAAGGTCCATGTTTTCCTGCACGGAGCTGGTACAGAGCATTGCCATGCCTGTCTGTCTGCAGCTCATTACGTCAGAATGGTCTCCGAAAATGGAAAATGCATGTGTGCCTACAGTACGGGCGCTGACATGCAGAACACCAGGCTTTAACTGGCCGGAAAGCCTGTAGAGCGTGGGGATCATGAGAAGGAGACCCTGGGACGCGGTGTATGAGGTGGTCAGGGCACCGGTCTCAAGCGATCCATGCATTGCTCCGACTGCACCTGCCTCGGACTGCATCTCAACCAGACGGACTGTCTGGCCGAACAGATTCTTCTTTCCATTCGCAGACCACTCGTCTACAGCCTCCGCCATAGGCGAAGAAGGAGTGATGGGGTAAATAGTGGCGACTTCGGTAAAAGCGTATGATATATATGCAGCTGCCTCATTGCCGTCCATGGTTTTCATGACTTTTTTCTTTTTCTGTGTCATATCCGATAAACCTCCCTGAGACTACTTGTATTTTATAAATACATTTTAACTCCGAATATGAGTTAATACTATAAATAATTTAGAAATAATGCATTTACTTGACAATAACTGAATGTTCATTTAATATTGGCACAGACAGTTATGTTCATTACGATCAGATACAGAGGTACAGATCATGAGACGGCGCGATGAAGACAAGCAGCAGAGGATCAAAAAAGCAATAGTATGCGTGACCCTGAGGGAAGGCATAAACGGGGCTTCCATTGCGAAGATAGCGCAGGAAGCAGAGGTCTCGCCTGCAACGATCTATGTTTATTACGCAAATAAAGATGAAATGCTCAGAAAGGTCTTCCGGGAGTTTTCTCACCAGTCATATGTGTACATGATGCAGTGTCTAAGCCCGGAGATGAATGGCCCGGAACTGATAGAATCACTGATCAGAGGCATTTATAAATATACCGTTGATCATGAAGAGGCATTCAGCTTTGTGGAGCAGTGCTCCAGATGTCCCTCGCTGGCCAGATCAGTCTGTGATACTGATTATTGCTGTGATGTATTTGACCTTATCCACATGTATCAGGAGAGAGGGATCATCAGGAGAATGAGCGATGTCACTCTCTCGGCAGTCCTGTTCCCTCCGGTGAGATATCTTGCAGTGAGCGGCCGGAACATGGGATCTGATGTACGGGAAGAACTGGCAGAACTGGTCGGCCTCATGCAGGATCTGCTCCTGGTCTGACATCTGCAGCAATAACGAACCAAGGATACCCTGCACTGCAGGGTTTATCTTGAGATCGGTATAAGTGAACATTCGTTTAATTAATATCAGTACGGAGGAATAAAAATGTTAGTAGTACCTGTATATAATATGATACTTGCCCCTCAGTCCAAACTTTATTTCCAGACAGACCTGCTCAGGCAGAGCGCCGGAGGGAAAGGCATAACGGTAAATGAAAAGGTGATCCTGATCGTGGCCCGTGAAAACAGGAAATTCAATGAGCTGAATGAAGAAAGCTTTTACCCGGTAGGCCTTTCGGGAGTGATAACCGACATAGGACCTCAAGGGTATTCGGTCATAAAAACTGCTTACCGTGTCAGCATTTCAAGTATTGAGATCAACCCGGATCACACCATCCAGCTTGAACTGTCAAGAAAAAATGATATTGATGATCTGGACGGAGACCTTGAGAAGGAAAAACTAAAGAACCTGCTCCAGGAGATGAAGGCATACGCGTCCGGATTTGAATGGGCGGGGACCGCCGACTATTACATCGATCAGGTTGACTCCATTGGTACCGCGGCCTGCATGATGTCACCGTGGCTGAAGATATCCAATGCAGAAAGATACAGCATACTTGAAGAGGACAGCAGGGCAAAAAGAGCAGAACTCATAGAAAAAGCAATGTATGACTTCCTTGAAGTCGGAAGGATCACAAATGAGGCTGTAAGCTCACAGCAGAAGGAATACCAGCAGATGTACAAGGAATCGGCCATTAAGCGGCAGATCGAACATCTGCAGAAAGAACTGGATGAAATGCATCCGGAAAATGTTACAGACGTTCAGAAATTCGCGCAGAAGATCGCCGATTCCGGAATGAATGAAACAGCCAGGGCAGAAGCGGAGAAGGTCCTTAACCGTCTGAGGCAGGAAGGAAAAGAGAGCGTCGAGAGCGGTATTCTGTATGACTATCTGGATTTTGTGACCGGTCTTTCATGGAAAAAACAGGATGCGGAATACATAGATCTGGAAGAGGCCAGAAAGATACTGGACGAGGACCATTACGGGCTTAAGAAGGTAAAGGACCGCATCATACAGCAGATCGCCGTCATGAACCTGAAAAAACAGCAGTCCGGCTCCATCCTGCTTTTTGTAGGCGCGCCGGGCACGGGAAAGACCAGCATAGGAAAGAGCATAGCAAGAGCGTTGGGAAGGGAATATGTCCGTGTCAGTCTTGGAGGAGTACATGATGAATCTGACATAAGGGGACACCGAAGGACATATATAGGAGCAATGCCGGGAAGGATAATGGATGGCATACAGAAGAGCAAGGTTTCCAATCCGGTCATGGTCCTGGATGAAGTGGACAAGCTCTCCGCTTCTTATAACGGAAGCCCTGCAAGCGCGCTGCTTGAAGTTCTGGATCCAGAGCAGAACAATACATTTACAGATCATTACATGAATGTCCCGTATGATCTTTCAGATGTCCTGTTCATATGCACGGCAAATACAACGGACACGATACCTGAACCGTTGCTTAACCGCATGGAAGTGATACAGTTTACCGGGTATACCCCCCTTGAAAAACTGCAGATCGCAAAAGAACACCTGGTACCTAAATCCATGGAGAGCATGGGCATAGCGCCTGATCAGATGGAGATAGAGGATGATGCCCTTGAGTCGCTGATATCAGATTACACCATGGAAGCAGGGGTGAGAGGCCTGAGAAAGCACATCGATACTCTTTGCAGGATCCTGGCGGTCAAGGTCTCAAAAGATCCGGAAAAGAAAGTAAAGGTCACTAAAGAGATAGTCGACAGGGAGCTGGACATCAGGCCCATGCAGCATAATAAGGCGCTTAATTCTCCTAAAGCAGGAGTGGTCACAGGACTTGCCTGGACACCGGTCGGAGGGGAGATTCTGTATATTGAAACTCTCCTGACTGAAGGAAAAGGCAGCCTCGTGATCACAGGCCAGCTTGGTGATGTGATGCAGGAATCCGCAAGGATAGCGCTGAGCCTGGTCAAGTCAATGTTCCCTGACGAGGCGGAAGTGCTTAAAGACAGAGATCTGCACATACATGTTCCGGCGGGAGCGGTCCCTAAAGACGGTCCTTCGGCAGGAGTTGCGCTTACGACCGCGCTGGCGTCCCTCCTCACCGGCAAACCGGTAGACCCGCATGTCGCGATGACAGGCGAGGTTGCACTGAGGGGAGCAGTGACTCCGATAGGAGGTCTTCCTGAAAAACTGATGGCTGCGCAGAGGGCGGGGATAACAAAAGTCTTTATCCCGAAAGATAATGAGGCCGACCTTAAGGATGTGGCTGAAGAAGTTAAAGAAAAAATAGACATATCTGTTGTTTCATCGGTGGAAGAGATCCTTTCACAGGTCGGGATACAGATACGCAAATGAGTCTGATTTGGCTTGCCATAACATATCGCGGTTTATATAATATTACAGACAAAATCTTTTAAAAGGAGCGTGTAATAAATGGAAACAAGACCTTATGTACCATGGGAGCTCATGAACTCATTCATGATCGATGTGTTCAAGGCATACGGAGTACCTGAAGAGGACGCGGCGATATGCGCCGATGTACTGCTTGAGTCAGACAGAAGAGGCATTGAGAGCCATGGATGCAACCGGTTCAAACCGATATATATCGACCGCATTGTCAACGGCACTCTTCTGCCGCATACGGACATAGAGATACTGAAAGAGACTCCCACCACCGTTGTCATGGATGCGCATGACGGCATGGGAATGGTTGCCAGCCATAAGATGATGGAGATGCTCATTGCCAAGGCAAAAGAATACGGCATGGCAGGCGGAGCCATCCGCAATTCCACTCATTACGGTATCGCCGGATACTGGAGCGACATGGCTGCAAAAGAGGGAATGATAGGTATCACAGGCACAAATGCAAGACCTTCCATAGCACCTACATTCGGCGTTGAGAACATGCTCGGAACAGACCCGCTCACATTCTCGCTTCCGACAGATGAGGAATTCCCTTTCTGCCTCGACTGCGCGACATCGATCGTTCAGAGAGGCAAGATCGAGTTTTATGCAAGAGAGGGAAAAGATGTACCTGCCGGCATGGTAGTGACACATGACGGAAGCACCGTCACTGACGCGGCACAGATCCTCAAGATGCTTGTACAGGGAACAGCTGCGCTTGCTCCTCTTGGCGGTGGCCCCGGCGATGAAATGTGCGGATACAAGGGATACGGATACGCTTCAGTAGTGGAGATCCTTTCCGCAGCCCTTACAGGCGGCAATTTCATGAAAGCGCTTACAGGCGTTGATGAGAACGGGAAACCCAGGATGTACGGTCTTGGACATTTCTTCTTTGTAGTGGATCCCGATGCTTTCATGGGCAGGGATGTATTCAAAAAGACCGCAGGAGATATCTGCCGCGCGCTTAGAGCCAGTGAAAAAGCTCCGGGACATGACAGGATCTACACAGCCGGCGAGAAAGAATATCTTGTCTGGCACGAGAGAAAGGACAAGGGAGTTGCCATAGGTGATGCTGTCCAGAAAGAGATCATCGGATTAAGGGATAAATGGAACCTCCCTTACAAGTTCCCGTTTGAGAAATAAAAAATGTCGGAGAG
>JAZOAJ010000075.1:0-5961 GCA_045595385.1 Lachnospiraceae bacterium
GTACTCCATCTATGGACAGATCAACTACTGGGCATTCAACAAGGATATGGCCAAGCTGACATACTCCAGCAACCATAAGGATTACATCTGGGGCGCTTGCGACTACTATCTTGACTGATAGCCTGACGCTGCAGTAAGCAGCAGGCTTATGATCAATACACATCATAAGGGGCAGCGCAGTTTGCCTGCCCCTTATATAAAAGACGATTTTGGGTTATTTTAAGGAGACAATATGAGTGATCATATCAAAAATATCATCTGCATCACGGATAATTTCCGGGATGGACAGCACATCACCGGTGCAAAGCTCATTTATGACATACCGATTGATGTAAACCGGATCACTCCTGCAGCGTTCAGAGTAAAGGACAGGAGGATAACAGGATGTTCATGTGATGAATATTCAGTCACATTAGAGCTGGATCCTTATGATGCTGCAGCTTACCTGATCGCCGCTCCAAGCAGTGATGAGCCGCCCAGGCACATGATAGCTCCAGCTAAGCCGGGAGAGAAGGAACAGGGACCGCCAATGAACATTCCGCCTGCTGTGCGCAATGCCGTGCAGGTAAATGTCATGCAGAAGGTACCTGTAGCGGCAGCTGACGGGACCATGATAGAGCCGTTTGATTATATTCAGTCTGACAGTTCGATCGAACCGGTTGTCAGTGATTTTATTCAGGCAGAGTATAAAGGGATACCGTATAACCTTTACATACCGAAAGAGTATGACGCAACCAATTCGCTGCCGCTTGTGATGTTCATACATGATGCCGGTCCCTGCGGACCTGATCCCCTGATCACCCTGTCACAGGGAAGCGGAGCGATCAGTTTCGCAGCACCGGAGTGGCAGAAAGAGCATCCGTGCTTTGTTCTGGCTCCTCAGATCGACAGGAAAATAAGACTTACCGGACCAAACTCCACAGCAGCACCTGAACTTGAAACAATAAAGGAAATGCTGGATGATGTAGTAGACCGTTATAATGTAGATAAAAAACGCATTTACGCTACCGGACAGTCCATGGGCTGCATGTCAAGCTGCGAACTGAACATCCGCTATCCGGATTATTTTGCGGCATCCCTTCTTGTCGCCGGTCAATGGTCGCCTGAGAAAATGGCTGCAAACTGCACGAAATGCAAGTTCTGGATCCTGGTATCAGAACATGATGCGAGGGCTTTTCCGGGCATGAATGCAGTAACGGCAGCGCTTGAAGAAAAGGGCGTAAAGATCGGACACTACTGGTGGGATGCTAAGAAGAGTGATGAAGAACTTACCGATCTTGCTCATGAGGCAATGAAAGACGATGTGGACATGAGATACACAGTATTCTACGGAAGCAGTGTGGTGCCTGCAAATATCTGGCCTCATCCCGGTTCCAACCATACATCAACATGGAATAGGGTATACCCGATCAAGGGTGTAAGAGAATGGTTATTCTCAAATGTAAGAGACTGACATTATTTGATAATTCAAAAAAGGCAGCAGTTCGTTTCTTCTCCTGATGAATCTGCTGCCTTTTTAATATCTATTTATAACTATCGTAGTATTTCTATTCCGCCCGGACGGGGCTTTTCAGGATTCTCAAGCGAGTCATAGCTGATGTTCTTTTCAATAAAGCCGCATGCCAGAAAGCAGACACACGCTATAGCCATTCTGACAGGTCCCCGCCATATCCCGGGTTCAGTCTGCGAAGAGGTTATAAAAATATTGATGCACATGTTTATGGCGGTGAGAAGATGTATCGCAGCGCCTATAAATGCTATGTATACGGTCCAGACATGAGTTGTACGGTATTGGCGTATCTTTAACTTGCGCTCCTGAAGCGCGGCCGCAAAAACAGCTATCATCAGCGCTACAAGAGCAGGGAAGCCCAGAGCTTCCGCAACAGTAACATACCATGTGTAATTATAAGGGAAGTTCCCGATAGTAGCCGTAACCATGCAGAAAGCGCTGGCTGCCCACAGCAGGATGGCTCCGAGCCTTGCGAGCGCATACATGGGAGTGCTGAGAGTGTCTCTGTAATACTGTCCTGTGTACACACGCACTATCTTAAGCGTACCCTTTTCGTTCAGCTGAGTGTATTCTGTATATCCTTCAAAATACCTGTGGTAGCTGCGGTTACGCCTGAAACGGGACATTAGGCTGTCCTGCTCGGTTATTTTTTTATCTCTTTTTTCCGCCCAAGCGATAAAACGTTCTTTCAGTGTCATGCCAAAAGTCTACACCTGATAACAAACTGCTGTCAATGTCAATTACCGAACACAGTGTGTTGCGGGTTAACAAGCATATAAGCATGGGTTATATTACAATCATGGATGCAGAACAGTTACGTGAAGTTATAATGCTCGCGGAAAAGAAGAACTATGCTGTGGCAGCAGAGCAGCTCTTCATTTCACAGTCTGCGCTGTCCAGGCACATCTCCCAGCTTGAAGATAAACTGGGAGTACAGCTTTTCGACAGAAGCCCGAGAAAAGTCTCACTGACCAGATACGGTGAGGCACTGTTACCGTATGCAAAAAACATGATCTCGATTGAAGATGACTGCCTGGCGGAAATATCCAGGATCAAAAGAGAAGAATCAAACAATGTGAGGCTTGGCTGTGTACACGGCATGGCCACATACGGAGTGATGAACCTGATCACCGGATTTATAGCGGAGAATAAGGATATTGCGCTCTCGATAGACAATGCCGGGAGCAATACGCTGAAGGAAATGTTAAACCATGGTCAGGTCGATGCCATTATCATATATAACATGGAGGATGATATTGACAACCCGTTCAAAGGTCTGACTCTTTGTGAAGACCGGCTTGTAGCGGTGGTGCCTGAAACCAACCCTTTGGCATCCAGGTATAGACTGTCAGTCAAGGATCTGGCAGATGAGGCGTGCATCATTCAGGATGAGGATCATATGATGGGGAGACTGATGTCATTTGTCTTTAGGGGAAGCGGTGTATCCATAAAAAGGGCACCCCTGAATGTACGGGGTGTAGGTCCCATGGAACTTGCAGCGCAGGGATTGGGAATAGCGTTTGAACTTGAAATGACAGCTAAAAAACATGATCTTTCAGGTGTTAGGATCATCCCTCTTGAACCAGCAAGAAAAGTCAGGCTGGAACTGGTATGGCCCAAAAAGATCTGTGAGGCCGGCAGTTTATTCGTGTCATATATGAAAAAACACAGCAAAAAGAGCAGGACATGAACCTGAGGCTTACATTTGCATTATCCTTATGAATTCTTTTTCAAATACTCTGTCTGCGGTGGAATCGAAGTTCCTGTTATGCATGAGTATGGTCTCAAAAGCACATTCTTCCTCCAGCTCCGCGAAGCGAACCTCCTGGGCACTGTAAGTCGCACGGTGCTTAGGTAGTATTGAAAAACCTCTGCCCAGTTCAACATTCAAAATGGCTGTTTCCGGATTGGCTACATGTACGATATGGATGTGGTCATCTGTAGCCTGTCTTGCTATCTTTCCCGCATTGGCAAATGCCCCGATATTTCTGTTATAGCCAGGAAGAAACAGAGTCTCATTTTCAAGCTCTTTTAATGAAACAACAGATCCCGGCTGGATATGGCTGCGTTCCGGGATGACCAGACATCCCTTTTCGGGAAATCTCGCGGACATTTCAAAATAATCCGGAGTGATCATGGCCGTAGAGGCCAGAGTGAGAAAATGCAGATCAGAGATATCGTTGATATTCAGATCTGTCATGACGTTTGCTGAGACAAATATGTCCGGATAATGTTCTCCGAATCTTCTGAGAAAATCCCTGATCCGGGCGCTCATGGTCGGCAGCATAAAACTGACCTTTACAGAACCGCTTAATCCCATGGCAGTTATGCGGGCAGCATCGGCGGACTGATGAACATCTTTAAGGTAATCCTTTGAAAGTCTGTAAAATGCGATCCCGGCGCTTGTCAGAGCAACCTTATGGGAAGTCCTGGAAAAAAGCTGAACTCCAAGTTCTTCCTCCAGACTCTGGATATGTCTGGAAAGAACCGACTGTGACATGTGAAGTTTGGACGCGGCAGTGCCATAATGAAGTATCTGTGCAAGTACCTGAAATTCATAAAGTCTTTCTGTATTCATCGTTCATCCGTACCTTCCTGATCCCCGAATTCGTTTAGAAACAATGCTTTTGCAGGATTAGTATTGAGAGGATCATCCATCATGTAAATGTCGCAATTACTCTCATCGTTGATCTCCATGAACAGACATTTTGGAGGTAAAAACTTAGACAGCATCCGCGGGCAGAAAACAACTCCGCATCCCATGGTGCCTGTTAACTGGAACAATGTGGGTGAGAAACTCCCGCCATACTCTATATGACGTATACCGCTTGAGCGAAGAAGATTAATCTGAAATTCCTTCAGTGATGAGTAGCGTGATGAAGGATACAGGACAAAAGTGTCTCCGTCAAAGTCTTTAAGATCTGCAGATGTCTTAAGTGCCAGCCTGTGGCTGGATGGGACCAGAACACCAAGATGGGTATGGTGGACAGGTCTTGCCGTAAGATCCCGGCGTGCGGTTGCAGAGGGCTCGAAAACAAAAAACAGATCTACATCATGACTCTTCAGTCCATCACAAACATCAGTCTCAACATCCGTAGTCAGGCTGATCTCAATCTCGGGGTGTCTTAAAATGAATCCATCCATGAATTTGCCTACCACGGGAGGCATGCAGTTGCATGGAAATCCAAGGCTCAAATGGTGGAAGGTTGTACTGTCAAGCGGTCTGACAAGCGTTACCATGTCGTCCCAGTTGCTGATCAGCTTTTTGGCGCTTTCCAGATACATCTTTCCTGCCACGGTCAGTTCAGAACCTTTTGAAGTCCTTTTCAGAAGGTCAGTTCCGATCTCATATTCCAGCGCGGCTATCCTTTCGGATGCAGTGGCAGGAGAAATTCCCAGATTTGACGCAGCAGTGCGTATGCTGTTCGACTCTGCCAGAGCGATAAATGTTTCAAGCCAGTTCAGTTCCATGATCTGCCTCCAAATAAAAAGCGGTAAAATACATCTGTATTTTACCGCAATGTTCGGGAAATTGCATCAACTTAAGGATCAATCATTTGTCAATTATCTCAAGCAGCGCCTTGTACAGCTCCTGCGTCGATCTGGCACTTTCGTAATTAACAGCGAATACATGTCCGTTTTTATCTGTGATCACTACGACAGGGCTGATCTTTTTTATTGTCCAGATATCATACTGGCCAAACTGTTCATTCTTAAAGATGCCGCAAATGTGTTTACCGTCACATGCATCCAGTATGCATTCACCATGATCTTCGATCTCAGTGAGTTCCACAGAATCGATGCTGTCCATCGAAAGAGAGTATGAATAATCATTTTCCCCGGTTACTTTTATGGTCTGGTCAGCCATGCTTATTGAATAAGGGCTTGAGCCGTTACGTGCAATGAAGTAAACCGTCACCCCGACAAAGATAGCGATGATAAGGATCAGATTCCATTTGTTGCCAAACATGTTTCTAGACAATGGTACATCCTCCAAAAGGGAAGTAATGTTTTATTTCATGACCGGGTCAGGCATTTTGGCCCTTGGATCAGGCTTATGTGCGCCGAGCGGCCGCGGCTCATCTTTAAAAAGGAGCTGCACGAAGTCCGCGAATCCTCGCCGGAATGTGGAATGATCGTGTGTGAAGTCCCCTGCATACAGTCTCATGTGGGTGCAGGGCTGAGCAAGTATACCGTTCCGGGACAGCCAGTCGTCATCCATCTGCAGAATGAAATTGGTCAGGTATTCAGCTTCCCCTCTTGAGAAGAAGAGGATCCTGTACTGCCGTCCGACTTCTTCGCCATTGTCCACCATCCAGTGCATGTGCTTGTTTTCTTCATATGTTTTCCATATGTTATCATAACGGACCGGAGCTGCAAAGAAACCGATGTTTCCGAAAATATCCGGATGTGACCAGCCCATGAATCCGGCAGCGACTCCGCCAAAGGAA
>JAZOAJ010000076.1:0-11559 GCA_045595385.1 Lachnospiraceae bacterium
GCCTGAAGCGCATCCCAGCTCTTCGTGGGAAGTGCATAAAGAGTTTTAAGGACAATCTCATTATCAGGAGAGACTAGCCCTCCTGAAATGCCGCTGACCGCGGTTGCCCCTGCCTCTCCCGAAGTGCCGAGGTAGCTCGTGATGGCATTTGCTACAGGCGTGAGAGTATCAGCAATCTTGTCAATAGCTGTCGGGATATTCCTGAGTGCTCCGTAAAGTGCGATAAGAACGGGGAATGAAATGAATGACTGAAGGCATCCGCCCGTCTGTGACACACCGTACTTAGCGTAGACCGCCTTGGTCTCCGCCTGCATCGCCTGCATTGAATAATTGTCCCTTGCTCCCTTGTACTTAGCCTGGATGGCCTGGAGCTCGGGCTGCATTACGCTGTTTAATTTTGTGAATTTCTGCTGTTTGATCGTGAGCGGGAGCACAATGAACTTAACGATCAGTGTGAAGATAATGATCACCAGTCCTATGTTTGCGATCCCGATAAGATCAAGGAACTTGTAAAGATACCCTAATGCTTCGCTGAACAGCCATACTATCTGTTTGATGACCGGCCAGTCATAACATCCGTTTCCTGCAGCGGCTGCTGAATTAGAAGCACCCCCGCAGGCTGCAAGTAAATAATTTAACACTTATACCCTCCTTTATGGTACCGGGTCGTAACCACCCTTAGAGAACGGATTGCATCTGAGTATTCTCCAGATGGCCAGTCCGAGCCCTTTAAGCGGGCCATGCTTCTCTATAGCCTCTATGGCGTACTGAGAACAGGTAGGGATGTACTTACAATGACTATATCTTTTTAAACCCGATAAATATTTCTGATAAAACCTGATCGGTGCTATCAGTATTTTTCGTATCATAAAACCACCGCCTTACTAAAGATCAGATCAGACCGTGTTTTTCAAGAAGATGCCCGAATGATGACTTGATAGTTTCAAAGTCCTGTCCGCGGGCAGCGCTTCTGGCAACTGCTACCAGATGACAGCTTTCAGGCAGCTGCGGCTTATATGAAAGGTAGCTTTCCCTTATAAGCCTTGTGACCCTGTGTCTTACGACACTGTTTCCGACTTTCTTGCTGACAGAGATACCTAAGCGAAAATCTCCCTGTCCAGGGAGTACATATAATACGAGATACCTGTTTGCAACTGCTTTTCCCTCAGTATAAACTTTTTTAAACCGGGGAACACCTTTTAAAGAATTAATATTTCTCATTAATTCTACCAATAAGAAAGAAAGACCGCTACTTCTTTCTTAAGCTGCGGTCTTAGGCGGTTAAAGATTTTCTTCCTTTTGCTCTGCGTGCGGCGATCACCTTTCTGCCGCCTGCTGTACTCATTCTTGCTCTAAATCCGTGAACCTTTGCTCTGGATCTCTTCTTAGGCTGAAATGTCATCTTACTCATAACATAACACCTCCTTTGACTTCTAAAAATAGCACTCGTTATTATATTGAAAGATTTTTGATGAGTCAAGCAGAATTTGCACTGTTTTCAAGGGTTTTCAGGGTTATCCACGAATTCACACCATTAATGTGGATAAATTATATTTTAGTTTTCCTTTATTTTTAGGGCTTTTTCGATTATTTACACCTTTTTTAAACCATTATTCCACATTTTTTTGTTTATTTCTCCACCATGTATCTGTTGAATTTTTACCTTAATTAATATAGAATATGTTTATTATACGGAATTATGCCGTAATTTACAGATGGAGTAGTTCTTATGCTGGAAACGATCCGAGAAAAATGGCCTGAGATCCTCAATGATCTTAAGCAGGAATATGACATAACAGATGTTTCTTTTAAGACATGGCTCCTTCCTCTGGAAGTACGTGCCGTTGAAGGCGATACGATCATCCTGGTAGTTCCCGAGGAAACCGTCGGTCTTCAGTATATCAAAAAGAAATATTCAACTCCTCTTAAGGTCTGCATTGCCGAGATCATAGGCAAGTCCTTCGAACTTGAATTTATCCTTCCTGACCAGACTGATTCATTTGATTCGCAGCCGCGTCTTGAAGTATCGCAGGAAAAAGATGTATTTGAAAAAGCCGGACTTAATCCTAAATACACTTTTTCATCATTTGTCGTGGGCGACAACAGCAATCTGGCCCATGCGGCAGCACTTGCCGTGGCTGAATCTCCCGGAGAAGTATACAATCCTCTGTATATCTACGGAGGTGTCGGCCTCGGAAAGACGCACCTCATGCAGGCTGCTGCTCATTTCATCCTGACACACAACCCTCACATGAAGGTTCTCTATGTCACATGCGAGCAGTTTACAAATGAGATCATAGATGCGATAAGGAACGGCGGACCCACTGCAAATGTCCAGTTCAGGGAGAAATACAGGAACATCGATGTCCTCATAATCGATGACATTCAGTTCATCAGCGGAAAAGAAACCTCTCAGCAGGAGCTTTTCCATACTTTTAATGCTCTTTATGACAATAATAAGCAGATAATCATATCTTCAGATAAGCATCCGAAGGAGATCGACAACCTTGAAGCCAGGCTGTGTTCAAGATTTTTATGGGGCCTTTCAGTCGACCTCCAGTCTCCTAATTACGAGACCCGTGTAGCCATATTGAGAAAGAAGATCGAGCTGGATAACTATCCTCCTATCTCTGATGATGTTCTTGAGTTCATCGCTTCAAATGTTTCTTCAAACATCAGGGAACTTGAAGGCGCCCTTACAAAGATAGTGGCATATTCAAAACTTACCTCTTCCGAGATCACTCTTGAATTTGCCCAGAATGTATTACACGACCTGTTCTCAAAATCACAGATGGAGATCACTCCTGATTCAATAATAAAGATAGTATCAGAACATTTCGGGCTTACGGTAAATACTCTGATATCAAAAAAGAAAAACCAGGAGATAGTATATCCCAGACAGCTCTGCATGTATCTGTGCCGTACCCTTACAGACGTTGCCCTTACACTTATCGGAAAGAAGCTCGGCAACAGGGATCATACGACGATCATATACGGATATGAAAAGATACAGCGCGAGATAGATGAAAATGAAAAAGTCAGAAATGACGTGGAGATCCTTAAGAAGAAGATAATCCCGGGTTAATCCACATTTTACTGACATCAGTGCATTTCTGATGTTGATCATATGTGAATTGATCAACACTGGATTTTTGAGATTTTTATATCAACATTCTGCGAAGAAAAATAATACATATCTCTCAACAGAAAAGAATCCAGTGATAACAGGCATTTGCATGTGATCTTAACAAATCAACAGCCCCTACTACTACTGCTGATTAAATAATATAAAAATATATATTTGCATTTTTCAAAGGAGACCATTTGTTATGAAAATTTCATGTGTAAAAGCTGAACTTCTTGCAGGCATCAATATTGCTCTCAGGGCAGTTCCTTCCAAGACAACTCTTCCCATCCTTGAGTCTTTTCTTATAGTGGCTGATGAGATAATCACCATCACTACGAATGATAAAGACATGGGTATAGAGACAGCTGTCAGCGGAAATATCATGGAACAGGGCAAGATTGCTGTTGACGCAAGAGTGTTCAGTGAGATCGTCAGAAAACTTCCTGATGATGAAGTTGTCATCGAATCTGATAATAACCAGAAGATCAGGATCACCTGTGAAGAGTCGGTATTCAATCTTAACGGAAAGAACCCCGATGAATTTCCAGAGCTTCCCAGAACCGAAAATGAAAAGAAGATCATCGTATCCCAGTTCATTTTAAGGGAACTTATCAGACAGACAATATTCTCCATTTCCCAGAATGACAACAATTCAATGATGAGAGGAGAACTGTTTGAGGTTGAAGGCAATATCTTAAAGGTAGTTTCTCTTGACAGCCACAGGATCTCCATCAGAAAAGAAGAAATGGCAAACAGCTATGATCATATCAAAGTCATCGTTCCCGGAAAGACTCTTAATGAGATCAGCAAGATCATAAACGGTGATAAGGACAGTATTGTTGAGATAGCTTTTGACAGGAATTTCGTTAAATTCAATCTTGAAGGAACAATGGTCCTTTCAAGACTTATTGAAGGAGAATTCTTCAATGTAGAGCAGATGATCTCTTCTGATTATGAGACTGAAGTGACCATCAATAAGAATGATTTTCTCAATTCGATCGACAGGGCATTTACACTTGCAAAAGAAGGTGAGAAAAAGCCAATCATACTTGAGATCACTGAAAACAGGCTTGCTCTCGGCATAAGCACATCACTCGGATCGATGAATGCAGATCTGCCGATAACCAAGACCGGAAAAGACATGGTCATCGGATTTAATCCTAAATTCTTCATTGATGCGCTCAGAGTCATTGATAACGAAGAAGTAAATATCTACTTTGTTAATTCTACTGCTCCGTGCTTCATCAGGGATAATGAAGGAAGATATGTTTACATAATCCTTCCGGTAAATATCAACAGGTAAGATGGAAAAGATCTATTTAAGGGATGAATACATAAAACTCGGACAGGCGCTCAAACTGGCGGGTCTTACAGGAAGCGGGGTTGAATCAAAAGAGGTTATCTTGGACGGCCTTGTAAAAGTCAACGGAGAAGTTGATACCCGCCGCGGAAGAAAGGTATATGAGGGTGATGTTATCGAGTTTGAAGGAGAACAGATCCTGGTATGCAGATAAACCTTCTTGAACTTAAGAATTTCAGAAATTATGAAGATCTTTCGATAAGGTTTGATAAAGGCGTAAATATCATATACGGAGAGAATGCCCAGGGTAAGACCAACATTCTCGAAAGCATATACATGTGCTGCTGCGGAAAAAGTCATAAAGGCAGCAAAGAAAGAGAAATAATCAGACATGACTGCGATGAAGCCCATGTGAAGGCAGAATTTAAGTCAGAACGCGGAAATTGCCGTATAGACATTCATCTTAAGAAGAACAAAGGTAAAGGTATTGCGATAAACCGGATACCAATAAGAAAGATAAGTGAACTGTACGGCAATATCTATGTTGTAATATTTTCCACCGAAGATCTCGATATCATTAAAAGAGGGCCATCTGACAGAAGGCGGTTCATGGACATGGAACTATGTCAGATAGATCCCATTTATGTGGAAAATCTCATAAATTACAACAGGATACTTGTTCAGCGCAGGGAACTTTTTAAGAAGATAGCTGAAACTGAAGATCCGTCATTGAAGGAATCTCTTGATGTATGGGACATACAGCTGGTCAGATACGGAACAGAGATCATAAAGAGAAGGCGGGAATTCATAGAAGAGCTGAATGAGATAATATTTGACATCCATTACGGGATCACTTCCGGCAGTGAAAAGCTCAAACTGGTATATGAGCCTTCTTCAACTGAAGAGACTTTTTATGAGGATCTTCTGAAAACAAGGGAAAAGGACATAATACTCAGGCAGACAGGCGCAGGTCCGCACAGGGACGACATGGCATTCCATAACGGCAGCATAAACATGAAGACTTATGGAAGCAACGGACAGCAGAGGACATGCGCGCTTTCACTTAAACTTGCCGAGATAAAGCTGATAGAAAGAATAAAAAAAGAAAGCCCTGTACTGCTCCTTGATGACGTGCTCTCAGAACTGGACAGGAGCAGGCAGAAGATGCTGCTTAAGGCACTGACCGGCACACAGACCATCATCACATGTACCGGAGTTGATGAGTTTGTGGAACAGGAACTGAAAAATGCAAAAAAATACTATATAAAGAACGCGTCAGTAGTACAGGAATAGGATACTCATGGAAGAAAAATTATCATTGGAAAACACTGAAGTAAAAGAAGAATACGGCGCCGATAACATCCAGGTACTTGAAGGCCTCGAGGCTGTCAGAAAAAGACCCGGAATGTATATCGGAAGCATTTCTTCGCGCGGACTGCACCATCTTGTATATGAGATAGTTGACAATGCTGTGGACGAAGCGCTTGCCGGATACTGCACAGAGATAACCGTGCAGATAAATGAGGATAATTCCATAACGGTAATAGATAACGGCCGCGGAATACCTACGGGCATCAACTCAAAAACCGGAGTAAGCGCTGTAGACCTTGTATTTACTAAGCTGCATGCAGGCGGTAAATTCGGAGGCGGAGGATACAAAGTATCAGGCGGACTTCACGGTGTCGGAGCTTCAGTCGTAAACGCGCTTTCTAAAAAGCTTGAAGCCACCATATGCAGGGAAGGCAAGATACATCACGTTGAATACTCAAGAGGTAAGGTTGTTACCGAAGTTGAGGTGATAGGAGACTGCGAAGAGGACAGGACAGGAACTACCATTACATTCCTTCCGGATGACGAGATCTTCGAAGAGACGGTCTATGATTTCAGCATACTTCAGAAGAGGCTGCGCGAGATGGCTTTCCTTACAAAGGGACTGAAGATAATCCTTAAGGACGTAAGACCCGAGAAGGAGCAGGAAAAGACCTATCATTATGAAGGCGGAATCAAAGAGTTTGTCCGTTACATAAACAAGAGCAGCAACGCGATCTATAATGACGTTCTTTACTTTGAAGGCGAGAAGAATGAAGTATTCGTTGAAGTTGCGATGCAGCACAATGACGGATACAACGAAGGCATATATACATTCGTAAATAATATCAATACTCCTGAAGGCGGAACCCATCTCGAGGGATTCAAGCGCGCGATCACAAGAGTGTTCAACGATTACGCGAGAAAGAACAAGCTTCTTAAAGACAGCGAGGACAATCTTTCGGGCGAAGACATAAGGGAAGGCTTAAGTGCCATCGTCTCGGTCAAGGTCGTCGATCCTCAGTTTGAAGGACAGACCAAGCAGAAGCTCGGAAACTCAGAGGCGAGCACAGCCGTCAATTCAATAGTCGGCGAGCAGCTCGGTATCTATCTCGAGCAGAACCCCCAGGTTGCCAAGATCATATGTGAAAAGAGCATCCTGGCCCAGAGGGCAAGGGATGCCGCAAGAAAAGCAAGGGAGCTCACAAGAAGGAAGAGCCCTCTTGAAGGCAACGCCCTGCCCGGCAAGCTTGCTGACTGCACGGATAAAAATCCTGAAAACTGCGAGATATTCATAGTCGAGGGAGATTCCGCCGGCGGATCGGCCAAGACCGCCCGTACCAGAAAGACCCAGGCGATCCTTCCGCTCAGGGGCAAGATCCTCAATGTTGAGAAGGCCCGCCTTGACAGGATACTCGGAAATGCGGAGATCAGGACCATGATCACCGCATTCGGAACCGGAATACATGAAGATTTCGACATCAGCAAACTGAGATATCACAAGATAATCATCATGACAGATGCCGATGTTGACGGAGCACATATCGCGACTCTCCTTCTCACATTCTTCTACAGGTTCATGCCGGACCTGATCAGGGGAGGATATGTATATCTGGCCAAGCCGCCTCTGTACCAGATCAGCAGAGGACAGAAGAAGTACTACGCTTACAGCGACGCTGAACTGGCAGAAAAGCTTAACGAACTCGGAAGGGACAACCAGAACAAGATCCAGAGATACAAAGGTCTTGGAGAGATGGACGCGAACCAGCTCTGGGAGACTACCATGGATCCGCAGACCAGAGTCCTTTCAAGAGTAATGATAGATGAAGACAGCGTACAGGACCTCGACCTTACATTTACCACACTCATGGGCGATGAAGTCGAACCCAGAAAAGAGTTCATAGAGCTCAATGCCAAGTACGCTACCAACATCGACATTTAATGATCAAAACCGTAGAAAGAACGGGAGATAATAATGGACGAACATCTTTTTGACAATATTGAAGAGGTCGATCTTAAAAAGACAATGGAGACATCCTACATCGACTACGCGATGAGCGTTATCGCCGCGCGTGCCCTGCCGGATGTCAGAGACGGACTTAAGCCTGTACAGAGAAGAGTTCTGTACTCGATGATCGAACTTAATAACGGACCGGACAAGCCGCACAGAAAATGTGCCCGTATCGTCGGTGATACCATGGGTAAATACCATCCCCACGGTGACTCATCCATCTACGGAGCGCTCGTAAACATGGCGCAGCCCTGGTCCACAAGATATCCGCTTGTTGACGGACACGGAAACTTCGGTTCTGTGGACGGCGACGGAGCTGCAGCCATGCGTTATACAGAGGCAAGGCTCTCAAAGATCGCGATGGAGATGCTGGCAGACATCAACAAGGACACGGTTGATTTCATTCCGAACTTTGACGAGACTGAAAAAGAGCCGGTCGTACTTCCCGCCAGATATCCTAACCTCCTTGCGAACGGCACCAACGGCATCGCGGTCGGAATGGCAACGAACATCCCGCCCCACAATGTAGGTGAGCTCATAGATGCTGTTGTAAGGATCATAGACGACAAGATAGAAGACACGGAAACGACTGTTGACGACATCATGCAGATCGTAAAGGGCCCGGACTTCCCTACCGGAGCAACGATCCTTGGAAGAAAAGGCATAGAGGAGGCATACAGGACCGGCCGCGGCAAGATCAAGATCCGTTCAGTCTGCGATATCGAGCCGATGGAAAACGGCAAGAACCGCATAGTCGTGACCGAACTCCCCTACCTTGTAAACAAGGCAAAACTCATCGAGAAGATCGCTGAACTCGTAAGGGACAAGAGGATCGACGGAATAACCGACCTCAGGGATGAGACAGACCAGACCGGAACAAGAGTCGTAGTTGAGCTCCGCCGTGACGTAAACGCCAATGTTGTGCTGAACCAGCTGTATAAGCACACCCAGCTCCAGGACAGCTTCGGTGTGATCATGCTCGCACTCATAAACAACGAGCCGAAGATATTTAACATCCTTGAGATGCTCAAGTGCTACCTGAAGCATCAGGAAGATGTCGTTACAAGAAGGACAAAATACGACCTTAACAAAGCCGAAGAGCGTGCCCACATACTGGCCGGACTCCTTATCGCGCTTGACAACATAGACGAAGTAGTAGCGATCATCAGGTCATCGGCAAATACCCAGGAAGCCAAGGAAAGACTCGAGAGCCGCTTCGGACTTGATGATGTTCAGGCTCAGGCGATAGTGGACATGAGGCTCAGGGCTCTTACCGGTCTCGAAAGAAAGAAACTTGAAGACGAGCAGGCTGAACTCCTTGCCAGGATCGCATACTACAAGGAGATCCTCGGAAATGAGAAGAAGCTCCTTGGTGTTGTTAAGGAAGAGATCCTTATCGTTAAGGATAAGTACGGCGACGAGAGGCGCACAAAGATCGGATTTGATGACGATCTTGATGATGAGGACCTTATCCCGGACGAGAATGAAGTCATCACCATTACAAAGCTCGGCTATGTAAAGAGGATGTCAATAGACACATTCCGGTCCCAGAACAGGGGCGGCAGAGGAATAAAGGGGATACAGACGATCGCTGACGATGTCACCGTACAGATGATGATAACAAATTCCCACAATTCGATCCTGTTCTTTACAAATACAGGCCGTGTCTTCAGGATGAAATCCTATCAGATCCCTGAAGCCGGAAGGACTGCAAGGGGAACAGCAATTGTCAATCTCCTTCAGCTCCAGCCGGGAGAGGCGATAGCGACCGCGATGCCGTTTGAGGCATTTGAAGGAGCGCAGAACCTGATAATGGCGACAAAGAACGGCATGATCAAGAAGACAAAGATCGCCGACTACGCAAACATCAGGACTACCGGTATCATCGGCATAGGCCTCAGGGAGGATGACGAACTGATCGAGGTCAAGCCTACGGATGGAAAGCGCGATGTCATCATGATCTCCAAAAAGGGACATGCCATCAGGTTTAACGAGGATGAGGTACGGCCTACAGGCAGAGGTTCGATGGGCGTGTGCGGAATGAGATTTGCCAAAGATGACGAGATCATCGCCATGATCATGGACATTCAGGGTGAGTGCATTCTCTTCTCCACTGAAAACGGTATGGGCAAGAGGACAAAGGTCAGCGAGTTTGCAGCCCAGCACCGCGGCGGACAGGGAGTTCTCTGCTACAGGATCAATGACAAGACCGGAGACCTTGTCGGAGCCAAAGCCGTGAATGACGGTGATCAGATAATGATGATCACCAACGAAGGCGTCATAATCCGCACTTCGATCGACAGTGTTTCGGTGATCGGAAGAAACACATCGGGAGTCAAGTTGATCAATCTGGCAAATGAAAATGTCAAAGTAACAGGTATCGCTCGTCTCGCGAAAGAGGATATACCTGAAGAGGAGATAGCGGACGAAGCCGCAGAAGAAGAAAAAGAAACAGAAGCTGAAGGGACAATATCAGCAGAACAGGATGCAGAAAAATAAATGATCGAAAACCATTTCAGGAAAGGCCCATGGGGCGAGGAAGAAAAAGGAGGATTCAACAGAGGACGCGAAGGTAATTTTAGAAGCGGACCGCAAGGCAGAGGAGGACGCGGAGGTCCCGGAGATCTATTAAGAGGCAAGCTCCAGGATAATAAAAACGCGCAGATCCTGTTTGTAGGATCGGTAAACTGCCTGAGACATAAACCGTATCTCGGGATCGGAGAACTCATGAAAGAAGGCAAAGCTTCCATACTCTGCCCCTCGATGAGCGATTTCTCCAGCGGAAGATACATAAATCAGATAGAAGAAGCCATAGTGGAACTTTCACAGGAGAGGGACTGCAGGGATTTTATCCTGATATGCGGATGCCAGTGGGTGATCCTGTCGACAGACGGGGAACTGATCTGTGAAAGACTGAAAAACGATCATGGCATCAATGTCACACTCAGCGTGGACGATCATCTGGAATTTGGTGATCACGAATAGAAGGAGGAAGAGACAATGAAGAGACTCTGGAAACACATTCCTCCGTGCCTTTCTGACGTCATGGGATTTCAGGCAGTGATCAGCAGGACGGATGGACTTGGAATTGTAGATGATCCAAGCAGATACAAACCGCTCTCCACGCTCGGTGTCGGAGATGCAATGCCCATGTCAATGGGCGCCGGAAGGCCGGTGGGAAGACATGAAGGATTCGGCGGCCCCGGCGGCAGAGGCGGAAGAGGAGGACGCGGCGGCGCATCACGCGTTGTCGATTCCGAACTCAGGAACGAAGACATAATCAGCGGAACTGAAAAGAAGATCATTCAGGCCTTTGAGGAGAATAAAGGGATAGATCCGAAATTCGTATTTGTCTGCAACGCCCCCTCATCTGCGATGATCAGCTCAGATGTGGAGTCAGCCGCGATAAGGATATCCGAGATCGGCGATATCCCGGCCGGAAACGTAAAAGTATACGGAGAAAAGGACTATCTGTTCGGAGCATCGCTTACATTTGAAGCGATCGCAAAGCTCCTTATGGAAAAAACAGAGCGCATCCCGGACAGCATTAACCTGATCGGATGCAACATGGTCGACTGGAACAATGAGGCCATTGATGACATTACCCGCAGGATCGAAGACTGCGGAGTGAAAGTCATCAGCAGATGGGGTGCGGAAGGCCTGACAGCGGAGAACATACGAAAGGCAGCCGGAGCCAGCCTTAACCTGGTCGTAAACATTTCCGGAATAAGGGCAGCCCGGTACATGCTGGATGAATTCAATATCCCTTACATAGCCGGAGCTCCTTACGGAGAAGAACAGCTGAACGAGCTG
>JAZOAJ010000077.1:0-2083 GCA_045595385.1 Lachnospiraceae bacterium
TTCCTTGCTGAAAAACAGGCTGAAGCAATATTTGTCTGTTCTCCTGTATCAACCCATTATGAATATGTAAAAACTGCCCTTGAGTCTGGCTGTGACGTCTTCTGTGAGAAGATGCTCACTGCTAATCCTGTCAGGGCACGGGAGCTGTTTGATCTTGCCGATGAGCGGGGCAGAGTCCTTTTTACCGACTACATATATCTATATTCACCGTCGATCAGAAAGATGAAGGAACTCTCTGCTGATATCGGTTCGATAAAACTCATACGGGGTGAGATACATCAGAATGGAAAGATCTATGAGGACGTTGATGTGATTGGAAATATAGGCGTCCACATGATCTCAGCTGCCGGCTTTCTTACCGACTATAAGAGTGTAGCTGAAAGTTCCATGAAGCTGAGCGGTATTTCTGACCGGCCGCTTAAAAAATGCATTCTTGATTACAGCATAGAAGACATAAACGTCAGTATATCTGCTTCACTTATCTCAGATGAAAAGACCAGAAAGCTTTCCGCTTACGGGGAAGGAGGAGAGCTGGACTTTGACATGACTAAGGATATCACTCTAATACAAAAGCCTGAACTGCTTGAATATTCTTATGATGAAGCAAATAATCTTGTCAACTCACTTTCAGCTTTCCGCATGTGCCTGAACGATCCTTCTGGAGACGAATATGCTTTAAACAGGGCCTGCTGTTCATACACTGAGCACATTACATGTCTTGCTCATTCAAAAATCTAAAGAATGTGACTCAAAATCAATTAATTGACACCCTTGAAACTTATACTTAATGGTTTAGAATAACTAATGATAAATTGCAGATTTGTAATTAAATCACAAAAAAGGAGAAACAGAAAATGAAAAAGACACTTGCAATCATTTTAGCAGGCATCATGGCTGTAGCTCTCTGTGCCTGCGGTGGCTCCGCACCTGCACCTGCAGGCGGAGGTGATGCACAGGAGAATCCTTCATATCTCATCGGTTACAACACCTGGGGTTCAGGTATTGCCGTATTTGAGCAGATGATGATCGAGATCCCTTACAGCATCGAGTCACTTGACGGAGAAGCAACAGGCGCTGCCGATGACTTCACAGCTGATACTGAGCTCCGCAACATCCAGAACTTTGTTTCTGCAGGTGTTGACGGCATCCTCATGCAGGCTGCTGCAAGCTCAACAATCGCTGAAGCGATCAAGGCATGCGAAGAGGCAAAGATCCCTCTGGCTTTTGGTATCTTCCCCGGAGCTCCCGATGACCGTGCGATCGCTCAGGCCAGTGAGTATTATGCAGGCTGCGGTTATGCCGATCTTGTAACTGACGGATACAACGCAGGTAAGGAAGCTGTTGAAGCCGGATTCAAGAACTGCGTTATCATCGGCGGAAATCTTGGCGATCCCAACAACGACGACCGTGTTGCCGGATTCACAAAGGCATTTGAAGAGGAAGGCGGATGCAAGATCCTTGACGCTGCACGCTGCACAAGCCCTGCAGAAGCTCTTGAGAAGGCCAACGCACTTCTTTCAGCTCATCGTGACGCTGAACTCATCTACTGCATCACTTCTGACTATGCTCCCGGAGCTATAACAGCCCAGGAATCACTCGGACTTGATATTCCTATCTATGCATGCTCACTCAGCACCGAAGTCCTTGACTATGTCAGAAACGGACAGATCACACGTACAACATACGGCAATGACCTTGGACAGGGATTCGGCGTAGCTCTGCTCGTTAACTTCCTTGACGGACATAAGATCCTTGATGAAAACGGACAGGCTCCCGACATCGCGATGACTCCGTTCCGTGTAGACGCTGATAACCTTGACATCGTTATCGATCTGTTCTTCACAGAAGGCCATCATCCGTTCTCAGCAAAGATGCTCCATGAGCTCTCATGGAGATACAATCCGGATGTAAGCTACCAGACATTCATGGACATGAAAGAAGCCATTGAGAATGAAGGTCTTGCATACCTTGACACAATGAAAGACTGATCCTGACGGACCATATTTCTGATCTTCAGGCTTGTTCCCTGCGTGTGCTGCGCGCAGGGAACAAGCAGCTTTTATTTATATGACTGCCCCTTCAA
>JAZOAJ010000078.1:0-3221 GCA_045595385.1 Lachnospiraceae bacterium
TTCAAGCAGATACATGTAATTGATGTCTCTGCGGCAGGCCTTTTCGATGCCTCTTGATGAGAAGTTGCTTTCATGGTACGCGTACAACATTATCTTCAGCATCTGCCGCGGGCTCACCTGATTTTCCTTGACTTTGGAATAGGTCGAATACAGATCACTAAGATCCAGTTCCTCCACAAATTGACCCAGGAGCCTCACGCAGTCGTTATCCGGAATAGAATGTCCGATCTCGAGCGGAAGTTTCAGTTGATACGGCCTTGAAAACGCAGTATAATTTTGCCGTAAAATGTTTTGGATTTGCATACTAATATTTTACCATTACGTTCCGCACTCCAATAGGTGCGGAGCGTTTTGTTTTTTGATAAAACCAAGCTGTTCCAAGGCTTTCAGCTGCTTTCGCGTAAGTGGTAAACCAGAGGTGTAATTCACAGTGACTTTCAAAACTGGGATAATACTTGAGTAAAGTTATTCAAGTTATCCCAGTTTTTCAATTCCGGCAAGGAGGCGCAAAGTGAGTACACAATTAGTCACCCAGCAGATACGCATGCAGCAGTGGTCGCAGATCATACATGCAAAGAATGAGAGCGGCCTTACCATCAAAGAGTATTGTGAGAATAACAATCTTTCAGAAAACTCATATTATTACTGGCTCAGAAAGATCAGAGAATCCGCGATCGAGGCAGCGGGAGGACAGTTCGCTGAACTGGAAGTACCGACAGAACCACAAGCTGATGCCTGCAAAACTGCAGGTGTGACCATAGAGATGAACGGAGCAAGGCTTTTGGTATCTGACGCCGGCTGCAGAGATGCCCTGACTATGGTCCTGGAGGTACTGAGGAATGCTCAATGATGCGACCAGTTTCAAGCATGTATATATAGCGTGCGGCTATACTGATCTGAGGCGAGGGATCGACGGACTCGCCGGCTTGATCCAGCAGGAGTTCAGGATGGATCCCTTTGAGGAGGGAAATCTGTTCCTTTTCTGCGGCAGAAGAACGGATCGAATAAAAGGTCTGCTCTATGAAGGCGATGGATTTCTGCTGCTTTACAAGAGGCTCGCCGATGGCAAGTTCAGATGGCCCAGGAACATAAGCGAGGTCAAAGCGATAACACCTGAGCAATACAAATGGCTTATGGAAGGCTTCGAAGTGATTCCAAGACAAGGTGTGAAGAAGGTGAAACCGACACATGCAGTGTGACTTTTTGGCACAGACAAGAACGGGCTGAAGCGTTGAAAATTCGGCATTTTCGGCGACTCAGCCCTTTTTTTGTTCTCCCATAAATGGTAAAATTAAGACATGGAAAACAAAGGGCTCAGTGCAGAACAACTCAATATGATCCCGCACGAAGTGATGGTCCAGATGTATCTTCAGCAGACTGAAGCATACAGGACTTTGCTTGCCCAGAACAACCAGCTCCTGGCTCAGAACGAGGAACTGATCCGCAAGGTCGGATCTCTCGAGGAAAAGCTTGCTGTGATGAACCAGCGTATGTTTGGGCGTAAGACTGAACGCATAAACACAATGAGTGACCAGCTGCGCCTGAGTGACATTGATCCTGCACTTGTTCTGAATGAGGCGGAGGTTCTCACAGAAGACGGGATGCCTGAAGAGCCTGATGAAGAAACGATTACCTACAAGAGGAAGAAACGTAAGGGGAAACGCGAGGAAGACCTTCAGTATGTCGATGAGGTGCGTGAGGTCATGCATGAGATCGATGAGGATAAGCTCAAAGAAATGTTCCCTTACGGCTATGACCGTCTTCCGGATGAGGTGTACTCAGATCTTGAGCACGTACCGGAGCGATATGTGCGCTGTGAGCATCACATAGCTGTTTATGCAGGAAAGCGTGGAGAAGGAGTCATCAAGGCTGACAGGCCGAACAGACTGTTCACCAGAAGCCTGCTCACACCGAGCCTTGCGGCTGCTGTCTTCAACGGCAAATATGTCAATGCGATCCCTCTCAACAGGATATCCGAAGATATGCTGAGGCACGATGTCCGCATATCCAGGCAGGTGCTTGCCGGATGGATGATCAAGATCACAGACAGGTATCTTGAGCCGGTGTACCGCTGCATGAAGCATAAAATGATGGATGGTAAGCTGATCCATTGTGATGAATCACCATTCATCGTTGTTGAAAGAGAGGCAAATGAAGGTCTTAAGAACTACATGTGGGTCTACCATACGCATCAGAAGTACGGTTCGCCGCCGATCTTCATTTATGATCATCACAAGGGGCGCGACTCAAGCATACCAAGAGAATTCCTGAAGGATTTCAAGGGGATCCTTGTAACGGATGGATACCAGGTATACCACGAGATAGCCACTGAGCGACCCGATGAGCTGATCGTAGCCGGATGCTGGGAACACGCTAAGAGAAAATTCGCAGAGCTGGTAAAGAGTCTGAGCGGCACATCCCTCAGCGGCAGCATCTCCGGAGAAGCGGTAAAGAGGATCACTGCCATATACCATGTTGAGAACATGTGTAAGGATGCGGACGATGAAGAACGGCTGAAGCACAGACAGGATTCAGTGAAGCCGCTTGTGGATGCTTACTTCGAGTGGCTTGGCAGCATCGATACCGGCACTCTGGATAAGAGCGGGAATCTGTACAAAGCCATAAATTACTCCCTCAACCAGGAGCCGTATTTGCGTGCCTTCCTTAATGATCCGATCATACCTATGACCAACAACGATGCTGAACGCAGTATCCGCAAGTTCTGCATAGGAAGAAACAGCTGGCATGTGATCTCCACGAAGGATGGAGCCAGATCCAGCGCTGTCCTCTACAGCATAGCCGAGACCGCCAGAGCCAATGGCCTGAAGCCGTATTACTACTTCAAATATCTCCTCGAGCAATTGATGGAGCACTTTGGAGAACCTTTCGAAGACTATCTTGAAGATCTGATGCCTTGGTCGGACAGGCTGCCCGACGAGTGCAAAAAGAAGAACTTCTAAAACGAGCGCCTGCCATCAAAGCAAGCGCTCTTATTTTGTCAATCCCACGTGTGGTTTACCACTTACTTAAGAAAAAAGAGATAACAGAGCATAACCCATATGTAGATGCCTCTGAAAGATCCTGGCCAACATATTGGACGGGATTTCTTTAGTTACATCAGAAGAGAAAATTATCGGTCAAATGAAGTTATTTATTTGACGTACACTTCCTAAAAAACATAATTAGAGTAGCGTATTTGTTGCGTTTTTGGCGCCCGTAAG
>JAZOAJ010000079.1:0-2862 GCA_045595385.1 Lachnospiraceae bacterium
CTTTCACCCTGGCTTCGTATTAACGAGGGCCGTCATGTAATACTTTATTCTATTTACCAGCCTCTTATGGAGAGAAATAAGACTACTGGTGAAGCTATCATGATCATTGCTGAAAGTTTTGAAAAGATCAGTGATCAGGAATATGAGATCAAGATCCGCGAGAATATTGAAGACGGCGCAGGCAATCATTTTACCGCAGCCGATGCTGTATATTCGATCAACGGATGTATTGAAGAAGGCAATGTTTCCGGTCTTTCTTCAATCGGCGGAGCAGAACTGATCGATGATTACAAACTTAAAGTAACCATGACTACTGATACAGAATTCCAGTTTGTATCTTCCATGTCAACGATCATGATGGTCACACAGGCTGCTTATGAGGCAAGCGAGGACCAGATGGCTACCTATCCGGTTTCCACAGCACCTTATGAGGTTACAGCTTTTGAAGCCGGATCATCCTGCACGATCCAGAAGAAAGAGAACTACTGGGGAGCAGATCTGGCAGATCCTTCAAAGACCAATGGATATTATTGGTTCCAGACAAATGTTGACACCGTTAATTACACAAAGATAAGCGAAGCAACACAGCAGTCAGTAGCTCTTGAGAGAGGCGAGATCGATCTTCAGGAACTCATGAAGGCCAGCGAAGCAGCACGTTTTGAGGGCAACGGTGATTTTAACGTATTCAACAATGATGACGTTAAGACATATGCACTTTACTATAACGGCAGTGCAGGCAGCCCCTGCAGCAGCAAAGAACTCCGTGAAGCAATTTCCTATGCTATCGATGTTGAGCAGCTTGTAAAGGCTGTCGGACACGGAATGATCACCCATACATTTGGATCGCCGCTGTTCTCTGATTATATTGCCAAGTGGGACAGCGAGGAGTATTTCCCGGCCGATCTGGACAAGGCAAAAGAACTGGTTCAGGCATCCGGCTATAATGGAGCGGAAATAAAGCTCTTCTATTCAAATGGTGACGAGAACTGCTCCACAATTGCACCTCTTATCCAGGCCATGTGCGCACAGGCTAATATCAATATCACACTTAACCCTGTAGACAGCGCAAGCTTCTCTTCAAATGTATATGATCCTTCATATCAGGATATCCGTATCGAAGCTAAAGGATTTGAAAACCTGGCTGAGCTCTGGAAGCAGGATCTTGGAGCATGGAAATCACTTGAAGGCATGAACCACTGCTTCATCATCGATGATGAACTTGAAAGCCTGATCGACGGCATGAGATTCGACGATGTCCATGTTGATGAAAATGTTGACGCATGCCATCAGTATATCAAGGAAAATGCCATCGCTTATGGTCTGTTCGGAAAGTACAATTCTGACGTATCCTCCAAGCTCATTACTGATCTTGGACGTACATGCAAGCTTTACATCCTTCCGGGCGCATGCACATATGATTGGTCACAGAGATAATTCATAAAAAAACAGGGATTTCCCTCCCTAAGGGACTGCGGGCGGTTTATCCGCCCGCAGTTTGGAAATAGACATTTCAACATATTCAATGAGGCTGATATTATGTGGAAATATGTTCTGAAAAGAATACTATGGCTTATTCCCATTGTCATAGGTGTTACCATTCTTATCTTTACAATATTGTATTTTGTAAAGGGCGATCCGGCCACAATGATCCTGGGTACAAATGCCACTGCTGAGGAATTGGCAGCAAAAAGAGAAGAACTTGGTCTTAACGACGGTTATTTTGTGAGGCTGGGCAGATATTGCTATCAGCTGTTTGTTCATTTTGATTTTGGAAAGTCCTATCTGAATCAGACCAGTATTGCAGCTGAGATACTTACAAGATTCCCCAGAACACTGATATTATGTTTGCTCTCAACAGTCATAGCAATAGTTATCGGTATTCCGCTGGGTGTAAATGCCGGAGTTCATCAGAATGGAGTAGGTGATACATTATCCATGATCATAGCGATCCTTGGTGTATCGATGCCTCCTTTCTGGGTGGCGCTCCTGCTGGTCCTTTTCTTCTGCCTGAGACTGGGATGGTTCCCGGCAACCGGTTATGCAACACTGGCTCATTTTATCCTGCCTGCATTTGCCGGTTCTCTAAACGGTCTGGCTACTATTGCAAGGCAGTCGAGATCCAGTATGCTTGAAGTGATACACTCTGATTATATAACCACTGCGAAAGCAAAGGGTGTTTCGCGATTTAAAGTAATAGCGAAGCATGCGCTTCCCAATTCGCTCATCCCGGTGGTAACAACGGCAGGAACGACTTTCGGCAAAATGCTCGGAGGTACTGTTGTCCTTGAAAAGATCTTTTCAATTCCCGGAATAGGAGAATACATGATAAATGGCATAAACAACCGTGACTACCCGGTAGTATGCGCATGTGTTATTTTCCTCGCAGTATTGTTCAGCATTATCATGCTCCTGGTCGACCTTGCCTACGCTGCGATCGATCCTCGAATCAAAGCCAAATATTCTGGAAAGTAAGGAGGGGATTAGTTATGTTAAATGAACAGGAAGCTGTATTGGCTCAGAAAAAAGTCAGGAAAAAAAGCCAATTCTCTCTGGTAATGGGAAGACTGATCCAGAATAAAGGCGCGCTGGTCGGATTGATAGTTCTGATCATCATAATCCTGGTAAGCATACTTGCTCCATTGATCGCTCCATACGGTTATGCAGATTATGATGTTTCCGTAATGTTTGCAAAACCCAGCGCAGAGCATCTTTTCGGATGTGATGAACTTGGCAGGGATATCTTCAGCCGTGTGCTTTACGGCGGCAGATACTCACTGCAGATCGGTATCTTCGCATCGTTCGGGGCTGCCATAATGGCTGTCATACTGGGATCGCTTGCCGGATACTTCGGAGGCATTGTTG
>JAZOAJ010000080.1:0-2561 GCA_045595385.1 Lachnospiraceae bacterium
TAGGGGCGTAAAGTCCCGGGATCATATGAGCCCATGTGACAGTCCTCATCTGAGGATCAATGAGAGGATCCTGGGCAGTTGTAGTGATCCATGCTGAAGTCCCGAGGCAGCAGAATGTTTTTCCCGGAGTTATGGACCCTGCTCCTACATTGCTGGCAACGCCGTCTCCGGCACCGATTATGACCGGAGTGCCTTCGGAAAGACCTGTGAGGGCAGCAGCCTCCCTTGCTACTTTACCGGCCATAAATGTTGAGGGATGTACATCCGGCAGCTTATCCCTGTCAATGTCTGTAAGTGACAGCAGCTTATCTGACCAGTCAAGAGTTTTCAGGTCAAAGAAACCGCAGCCGTTGGCGTCGGAATGATCGGTACAGAAAGTACCGGTAAGCTTAAGGACGATAAAGTCCTTTGCGTTAAGGGTCTTATATGTCTGTTCGTATATTTCAGGCTCATTCTTCTGTACCCACATGAACTTGTACAGTCCATATGAGGGGCTGATCCTGTGACCGCAGACTTTGTAATAATCAAAGAGAGGAATCTGTGCAGCAATGCCTGCAGCTTCTTCTTTGGCGCGCATGTCTGCCCATATGATCGCAGGCCTTAAGGGATTGCCGGCCCGGTCCACACAAAGGCACCCCATCATCTGACCGCTGAAGCTTATAGCTGAAATGTCTGAGGGATCGATGCCGCTGGTTTTAATAAGCTTTGATGTGGAGGAACAGAAAGCGTTCCACCAGTCGGCGGCATCCTGCTCAGCCCAATTTGAATTAAAATAATGTGTGCTATAGGAAGAAAGAGAGCTTGCGATAAGCTCTCCGTCTATCGTGAATAAAGTCGCTTTGTCCCCGCTGGTCCCAAGATCATGTGCTAACAGATATTTCATGTCAATTATCCGTTCCTTGTCATGTCGAATTCTTCAAGGATCTTAAGTGAACTGCTGGTTCCAATCCGCTCGGCCCCCGCATCTATCATCTCAGCGCAGGCCTGCCATCCGCGGATGCCGCCGGCGGCCTTTACCTTGACCTTGTCCCCGACCGTATCCTTCATGAGTTTTACTGCTGAAACGGTAGCGCCGCCTGTTCCGAAGCCGGTGCTGGTCTTGATGAAATCAGGTTCCACTTCTTTTGCTATCCGGGCGATCTTTACGATCTCTTCATCTGTAAGATAGCAGATCTCGAAGATGACCTTGATCAGGACGCCTTCTGTGCGGCAGAGGGCGGTCATCTGTTCCATTTCGTCTCTGATATAGTCATAATTGCCGTTTTTTACTTCTCCGACATTAATGACATAGTCGATCTCATCAGCGCCGTTTGCAATTGCGTCCCTTGTCTCAGCCAGCTTGCCGGCGATAGTCATCTGTCCGAGCGGGAAGCTGATCGCCGCTCCCACATGGACACCGGTTCCTTCAAGAAGCCTGCGGCACAGGGCTACAGGAGCTGAATTGATGGCTACCATGGCAAAGTGGCCGTCAGCAGCTTCCCTGCAAAGGGTCTTAAAAGCCTCTTCATCGGCAAATGCTTTAAGATTTGTATGGTCAAAGAGAGAGCAGAGCTCTTCACGTGTTATGGTCTTGCTGTTATACATATGTCCCCCTATCTCTGTACCCGCCCGGAGCCGTCTCCGCCTGCGAGCTTTTCAACTTCGGCAATTGTTGCATGGTTAAAGTCACCTTCAATCGAATGCTTGAGCGCTGATGCAGCCACAGCAAACTCGAGTGCTGCCCGGGTATCCTTTCCGCTTAGAAGCGAATAGATCAGTCCGCCTGCGAAACTGTCGCCTCCGCCGATCCTGTCGACTATATGGAGCTTATAGGTCTTGGAAAAACAATAGTCTTTACCGTCATACAGCATGGCGCTCCAGTTGTTGTCGGAAGCGCTGATGCTCTCCCTTAGCGTGATAGCGACTTTTTTAAAACCGAACTTTTCAGCCAGCTGCCTGGCCACAGACATGTATCCGGCCCTGTTAAGTTCTCCTGCAGTAACGTCAGTCGCTTCGGCTTCAATGCCAAAGACATCCTTGGCATCTTCCTCATTTGCGATACAGATATCGACGTATTTGCACAGCTCTGTCATGCATCTGCGTGCTTCTTCCCTTGTCCAGAGCTTACCCCGGTAGTTGAGATCGCAGGAAATTGTGAGCCCTTTAGCCTTTGCTGCAGCGCATGCCTCTTTGCAGATTGCGGCTACATTCGGACCAAGAGCCGGAGTGATGCCGGTAAAGTGGAACCAGTCTGCGCCCTCAAAGATCCTGTCCCAGTCAAAGTCTGATGGGTCAGCCTCTGCAATCGCCGAATGCGCGCGGTCATATATGCATACGCTTGCCCTCTGGGAAGCGCGTTTTTCATTGTAATATATTCCGACCCTGTCTCCGCCCCGGGTGATCAGGGATGTGTCCACTCCATAGCGGCGCAGCGAGTTGACAGCCGCCTGGCCGATGGCATGGGCAGGAAGTTTGGTGACATATGCGCTGTCCACACCGTAGTTTGCCAGCGATACGGCAACATTTGCCTCTCCGCCTCCAAATGTAAACTCCAGATGATCTGCCTGGACGAAACGTTCATA
>JAZOAJ010000081.1:0-7526 GCA_045595385.1 Lachnospiraceae bacterium
TGCCGGCAGCGAGGGCGATGCCGAGGCTAAGAGGCAGGAGATAGCGGACATAACAGATGCCCTTGCAAGGGCGGACGCTGAAGAAAAAGCGCTCACCGCCCAGCTGGAGGCTCACACAAAGAAGAAAGAGGAGTTTTCAGCTTCCAACAGGGAATACATAGAAAAGCGCGAGTATGCCCAGGGGCGCATTGCAGATCTTGACAAGGAAGTGTTCAGGCTCTCCCAGCTCAAGGAAAAGATGGAGGACCGTTTTGAGAGCAGGTCTTCATACATCTGGGATGAATATGAGCTTACATACAATGCCGCGCTTCCTTTGAGGAAAGAGGAGCTGACCGACACCAAAGAGATGCGCGAGCGCATAGCGCAGCTCAAGAGCTCCATCAGGGGACTTGGCGTGATCAATGTCGCGGCGATCGAAGAATACAAGGAAGTAAAGGAAAGGCATGAGTTCCTTTCAGGCCAGCAGATCGATCTCCAGAAGGCAGAGGCGGACCTCGTTAAGATCATAAGGGATCTCGACAGGGAAATGCGCAGGCAGTTCAATTCGGAATTCAAAAAGATCCAGGAAGAGTTCTCAAAAGTGTTCAAGGTAATGTTCGGAGGCGGACAGGGAACCATCGAACTCGAGGAAGATGCGGATGTTCTGGATGCAGGCATTACCATAGTTGCCCAGCCGCCCGGAAAGAAACTGCAGAACATGATGCAGCTCTCAGGCGGAGAAAAAGCGCTTACGGCAATAGCCGTATTGTTCGCGATCCAGAACCTCAAACCCTCACCTTTCTGTATCCTTGACGAGATCGAGGCGGCACTCGATGATTCAAACATCATCAGATTTGCCTCGTATCTGCATAAGCTTGAAAGCGATGTCCAGTTCATCGTCATCACTCATAGAAAAGGCACGATGGAGGCAGCAAACAGGCTTTACGGCATAACAATGCAGGAAAAGGGAGTTTCCACCCTTATCTCTGTCAATCTCGAGGACTTTGATGAAGAAGAGCTTGAGGTAGGCTGACGGGAGAAACGGCATGACAAAAGCAGAGGAAGCGGCTGCGAAGAGAGCCGCAAAACTTGAGGCTGAAAGAGCCAGATTAGAGACGATGAAAGAGTATGAGCGCAGATACTGCGCTTATACTTACATTTGCGGGGTCGATGAGGCCGGCAGGGGACCGTTTGCAGGTCCTGTAGTGGCAGGCGCGGTGATACTTGATCCTGAAAAAGAGATACTGTATCTCAACGATTCCAAGAAACTGTCCGAGAAAAAGAGAGAAGAGCTCTACGACGAGATAATGGAAAAGGCCATAAGCGTCGGTGTGGGGATGGTCGACAACAAAGTGATAGATGAGATCAACATCCTTCAGGCTACCTACCTTGCGATGCAGAAAGCCATAGCGGCGCTGGATCCGCAGCCGGATCTCATCCTCGCTGACGCGGTGACCATACCTGGGATAACAATTCCCCAGGAAGGGATAATAAAAGGAGACGCCAAGAGCGTCTCGATAGCAGCGGGGAGCATCATAGCCAAGGTTACAAGGGACAGGCTCTGCATGGAATATGACAGGCTTTATCCCGAGTACGGTTTCGCATCGCACAAAGGATACGGAACAGCGGCCCACATAGAGGCCATAAGAAAATACGGACCTTTAGACATTCACAGAAGGTCATTCATACACAAATACATTTAAGAAGGAGAAGACACATGTTTTACTATCTTCTTGCACCGGTATTGACGTATAACTTCATACTTATCGCGGCTGCGGTCATCCCGGCGGCTTTTCTCATGTTCTGGGTCTACAAGTCCGATCATCTTGAAAAAGAGAGCCCCAGAATGATCTGGAGGCTTGTGATCGCCGGAGTGCTTGCTGCCCTGATCGCGCTCGTACTGGAAAAGTTCTTTGGATTTATCCTTAACATTTCCATAGACAGTTCATCGCCCGCATACAACGTGGTACTGTATTTCATCATAGTTGCATTCTCGGAAGAGGGAGCCAAGTATTTCATGCTGTGGCTCAGGAGCTGGCGGTCTGTGGAATTTGACTGTCAGTATGACGGAGTAGTGTATGCTGTTTTTGTTTCACTGGGATTTGCAGTATGGGAGAACATCAGCTATGTGCTCATGTACGGATTCTCAACAGCACTGGTGCGAGCCGTAACGGCCATTCCGGGACATGCCTGCTTCGGAGTGTTCATGGGTGTGTTTTACTCGATCGCCAAGAAGTTCTGGCTGCGCAGGCAGAACGGCCTGTCGCATCTGTTCCGCATACTTGCTGTGATAGTGCCGGCTCTGATCCATGGGGCATACGATTACATAGCATCATCAGATGCACAGGGGCGCACATGGTATTTCATTATATTTATAGCGGTGCTGTTTGCGATATCATTCTTCCTTGTCGGAAGGATGTCGAAGACTGATAAGAGGTTAAGGTAGGAAGTTCTTTATCAGTTGTTCCTTTTCAGCGCGGGAAAGCCGCTTGATGTGCCATTCGCGGCTCATGGCCGCTTCCTTTTCAGAAAATTCTTCATAATATACCAGGACAACGGGGAGCCGTGTCCTGGTATATCTGCTTCCGGTACCGGAATTATGAGCTTTTAATCTTTTCTCAAGATCGTTTGTCCAGCCGCAGTAATATGTGCCGTCTGAACATTTGAGGATATATGTATAATTCATTGGTCAACTTCGTGCCAGTCAGTATCCATGGGGGAGTTTTTCTTCACTGCCTTATTCACCTTGCGTCCGAACAGGAGTGTCATCACGATTATCAGAGCCCCGGCGATGACAAGACCGATGCCGGTGATCTTGAAGATGGTGCTGAAACGTCCGAACAGGATGATGGTGCCTATTGTGACAGTGATCCCGGCAATGATCAGCTGCGGCAGCCAGTCAGGGCCTCCGCGGCGAAGTACGTCGATGCTGCGGGCAACAAAAATGCTTCCGAAGCAGATGATCACTATGCCAAAGAAAGTATTAAGTACACCCTTGATCATGTAAACGTGAGTGAGAGTGTAGATTCCGACTATGGTCAGGACGATCGCTCCGGCAAGGCCGTAAATGCTTATGGAGCTGCTTTCTCTAAGAAACAGGAAGAGACATCCCACAGCGCCTAATATCAAAAGTATGCCTGAGATTATGACCATTATATTTGCCAGGCTGCCGGGCATGATGATGAACAGCAGACCGATGACGACGCAGACTATTCCGCCGATGATATTGTCCCGCGTAAAATTCTTTAACAGATCCTTCATTGCAACCCTCCTAGCCGACGAGGCTGTTTACTATGCTGCTGATCAGCTTGCCGTCAGCTTTTCCTTTAAGTTCTCCCATGACTGCTTTCATGATCATTCCTTTGTTGCCGGATGCAACAACATCTGAGAATTTTTCATCGATCACTTTGCGGATCTCTTCCTCAGACATAAGGACCGGGGCAAATTCCTGCATGATGTTGTAGCGGGTGGTATATTCATCAAGAAGATCCTGGCGGGACGCGGGACATGTATCGATCTGTTCCTTGACAGTCTTGATCTCCTTGAGCACAGCCCTGTCGACCATGTCATCCGGGATGTTGTCACGGCATCCTGCATCAATGGCGGTTTTCTTTACCGCCGAGATGAGCGCGGATATTGCTTCTTTTCTTTCTTTGTCGCGTGCTTTCATGGCTTCGACAAAAGCTTTCTGTAATTTATCAAACTGCATGATAAGACCTCGCTTTCTGGATTGCTGCCACCATTCTAACACCTTTGCCTGCAGGTTTCATCAATTACTTGACCTGAAGGCTTTTAAAGAGTTATTTTATGAGTACAAAATAAAGGAGGACGACATGAAAAAGACAGCAATAATGACAGCAGCCCTGCTGACAGTTATATCGCTAGCAGCGTGCTCCGGCGCAAATGAACCAACAACTGAGGCAACTCAGACTGCACAGACTACTCAGGCGGAAACCACTTTGCAGACAACTCCGGAGACCATTCCTGAGAGCGAGATATTTACAACGATCGAGACATCTGCAGTCCCCCAGAATTATATTCAGGATGCAGATTCGGAAAGCTGGTTTGAGCGGATACGCAGTGAGTGGAGCCCTGCCGGGAAAGATCTTAGTGACAGTGACAAAGTCGGAACCGCGCTCTATGAACTTTTTGACGGTGAAGTCTGTGATGACATGATATTTGACGCATCAATGCCTGACTGCAGTTCAGTAAGGGCCCAGGGAGATGTGGACGCCAGCCTTACCGGCTGCAGCATCTACAAGATGGCAGGAGACTCGCAGGGCAAGGACGAGCCAAGCTTTTACGGAAAGAACGCAGCCGTGCAGGCGCTGGACGGAGCTTTCCTTAAGATAGTCAATTCCCAGATAAATGCCGGCGCAGGCAGTGCCACAGGCGTATTTGCCTATAATGACGCCGTTATATGCATCGCTGATTCAAAAGTGGATGTCTCAGGAGGCGGGGCAGGCGGTGTACAGGTCGCAGGCGGCGGAAAGCTGTATGCATGGAACCTTACCGTAAACACTGAGAGCAAGGCGGCGATACGGTCCGACAGAGGCGGCGGAGTTATGGAGATCAACGGCGGAACCTATACCGCCAACGGAAAAGACGGATGCCCCGCTGTCTACAGCACAGCTGACATAACAGTCAGAAATGCCTATCTCACATCAAATCATTCACGCGCTGTGATAATCGAAGGAAGAAATTCGGTCACTCTTGAAGGCTGCATATCAAGCGGCTGTGATGAGTCCACAAAAGAAGGCAGCATCAAGGCGAACGTCCTCATTTACCAGAGCCACTCCGGCGACGCGAAAGAGGGTACCGGCACATTTTCCATGACCGGCGGATCCATGAATGCAAATGCAGGATACATGTTCTACTGCACAAATACATCAGCTGTGATCAACCTGGAAGACACCGAACTGACCTATTCGCCTGAAGGCGGTTTCCTCAGGGTTTCATCAGGCCGCTGGGGAAATGACGGCAGCAACGGCGGAGAATGCGTCCTTAACTGCACCGATCAGAAGATGGAGGGAGAGATCTATGTGGATGACATCTCCTCGCTTGAGATCAACATGACAGGGTCGGAATACATAGGAGCAGTGGATAAGGACGGAGAAGAGGGATATGTAAAAGTGTCCATGGATGAGAACTCATCCTGGACGCTGACAGCGGATTCCTACATTACAGAATTTGACGGCAGCCTGGAAAATGTAGATACAGGGAACTTTCATCTGTACGTCAATGGAGAGATCATAAAATAAGAGGCAGAACATGTTCGCACATACAAACAGAAAAACAGCAAAGGCCATTCTCTTTCTTCTGGCCGTGCTGAGTTTAGTGCTGCTATGCGGGTGCGCTTCGCAGAAGCACTATGCAGATGTGGAGAAGAAGGCGGTAAGATATTACCGGGAGAAATACGGCCTGGACGGCGTGACCGTTGAAGACTCATACGTAGCTGGAAATAACGGCCTGTTCGGGTATTTAGGCGTCAAGGACCGGGCCTATGAAATGAGTGACGGCTCCACAGTTTATTGGGACGATGATGCTGAAAAATTCTCGGATAACGCGCAGGCAGACGAGATCCTTAAGGACTTTGAAAGTCAGTTCCTTGAGCCGCTGCTCTCGGACGTTTCACTCCCGATGAGGAGCACAGGCCCCGTCCGGCTGAACCGGACAGGGTTCGAATCATTTGATGAATGTGTTTTCACTGAACGCTATAAAGGTGACATACGGGCATTCCTAAAGGCAGAACAGCCGATCATGTCAGGCTTCAATATAGCTGTCGAAACTACTGACCGTGAAAAAGGAGAGCAGGAGATCACTGATCTATATGATTCTCTTGATGGCTATGTCAGGGGATGGCCATACGCGTACATTTTAAGCGAAGGTCTCGCAGGTCTGCCGGATGCTGAATGGTATATTGATGAACGGGACCTGAACCTGACAGCCAGGGCGCATCTTGATCTGGACGATGGCATCAGATGGTACCGGCAGGCATATATTGAGGTTTACGAAGATATCTTTGTGACCAGCCGGAAAAGCAACTTTATGTTCGAAGAGGGAGATGTACTCTTTGAAGAAGCAGGAAGCTGTGCCGAACTGCAGCAGATGCTTGATGATGGCTACTACGCTTTGCCTGTCGCCGCAGAAGAGAATAAAAACGGAGGATACCTGGTCCATGACCAGAATCATGAAAAGCGTGTAATACTGGACGACACTAACACTCCGTATTTCAGGCTGAAGCTGTCAAAACGGGTGACCGATGTACTGAATGAAAGGGACTGTATCGATGTCTGCTTCCTTGACCTCAGGCAGAACGGCCAGCCGCTGATGATGTATTACGGACTAAAGAGCAACAGCCCTTACTCCGTGTATCAGGTATTCAGTGGCGAACCGGGCAAAGGAGAATTTGATACGCTGAATCCGGATTATCTGTACTATTTCGGAACGTACCATTTAGAAGAATAGAAAGAAAACCACGGCGTTCGCCGTGGTTTTTAGTATTATCAGTCAGCCTTTACAAAAGCATTGTAGATGGCTTTGATGGCTTCCTCAAAGTCCTTGTTCTCAACACCGACAATGATGTTAAGCTCGGAAGAACCCTGGTCGATCATCCTGATGTTGATCTTCTTGTCAGCAAGAGCGGAGAAGAGCTTTCCTGCAGTACCGCTTGCGGATTTCATGCCGCGGCCCACAACTGCGATGAGGGCAAGGTCTGATTCAATCTCGATGGAGTCGGGATTTGTTAAGCGGTGGATGGCTGATACAACTGCCTGCTCCTTGTGGAGAAATTCGTCTTCATGGACGACGATTGTCATCGTGTCAATACCTGAAGGCATGTGCTCGAATGAGATGCCGTTGTCTTCAAATGCCTGAAGGACCTTGCGGCCGAAACCGACCTCGGCATTCATCATGGACTTCGTGATCAGAACGGAGCAGAAGCCCTTCTTGCCTGCAATGCCTGTCACTGTGTGGGCAGGTTTCTGGCAGGTGCTCTCAACGATCCATGTGCCTTCATCGAGAGGTGAGTTGGTGTTCTTGATGTTGATCGGTATGCCGCTCTGGCGGACAGGGAAGATCGCATTTTCATGAAGGACGGTAGCGCCCATGTATGAAAGCTCGCGAAGTTCTCTGTAAGTTACGTATTTGATGACCTCGGGATCCTTGACGATACGCGGGTCCGCAACGAGGCATCCGGATACATCTGTCCAGTTTTCATAAACATCAGCTCTGCTTGCCTGTGCCACGAGGGAGCCGGTAACGTCAGAGCCGCCTCTTGAAAATGTCTTTACATTTCCGTCCTTGCCGAGTCCGAAGAATCCGGGAACGACAGCGGGGCAGTTTGCCTTAAGAGCCTGGGACAGATATTTCTCGGTCTTGTAGGTATTAAGGTTGCCTTCCTCATTGAAGAAGATGACATCCTTGGGATCGATGAATGCCCAGCCGAGATATTTCGCAAGGATCTTGCCGTTAAGGTATTCACCTCTTGAAGCGGTGTAGTCCCTCTGGGGATCATCTTTGAGCATGGCATCTATTTCAGCAAAATC
>JAZOAJ010000082.1:0-3623 GCA_045595385.1 Lachnospiraceae bacterium
TGGATAATTTAAATGAATTCCGTGTCATGTATCTCGGCAAAAAAGGTCAGATGACCGAAGTCCTCAAGTCCATGAAGACTGTTGCTCCCGAAGAGAGAGCTCAGGTCGGCCAGATGGTAAATGATGCAAAGAATGAGATCGAGCAGTGTTTTGAGAGCATGAAAAAGAATCTCGAATCAGTCATGCTCACATCAAGGCTGAAGAAAGAGACCATAGATGTAACTCTTCCCGGCACCATGCATAAGACAGGTCATGAGCACCCTAACAGCCTGGTACTTAAAGAGGTTGAAGACATATTTATCGGAATGGGATACGAAGTCGTATCAGGACCTGAAGTAGAGTATGATCATTACAATTTCGAAGCCCTCAATATCCCTGCAAATCATCCGGCGAAGGATGAGCAGGATACTTTCTATATAAATGGCGATATCCTTTTAAGGACACAGACATCTTCCTGCCAGATCCACGAGATGGAAAAAGGCATACTTCCCATCAGGATGATCGCACCCGGACGTGTTTTCCGTTCAGACAACGTTGATGCAACGCATTCGCCTTCATTCCATCAGATCGAAGGACTTGTTGTTGATAAGAACATCACTTTTGCCGATCTTAAGGGAACGCTCAATGAATTCTGCAGACAGTTCTTCGGCGATGGCATAAGGACAAAGTTCCGTCCTCATCATTTTCCTTTTACCGAGCCTTCTGCCGAGGTTGATGTCAGCTGCTTCAAATGCGGCGGCAAAGGCTGCAGGTTCTGTAAGGGTGAGGGCTGGATCGAGATCCTCGGATGCGGCCAGGTCCATCCCCATGTACTTGAAATGGTCGGGATCGACACAAATGAATATACCGGATTTGCTTTCGGCGTAGGCCTTGAAAGACTCACATTGCTGAAATACGAAATAGATGACATGAGACTTCTCTATGAGAATGATCTCAGATTCTTAAATCAGTTCTAGGAAAGGAGAGAAATAATGAACGCTTCATATTCATGGATAAAAGCTTATGTACCGGACCTCTCCTGCTCATACCAGGAGTTCAGGGATGCCATGACTCTCTCCGGAACCAAAGTTGAAAGTTTTACACAGTTTGATGCTGACCTGGACAAGATCGTCATCGGACAGGTCGAAAAGATAGAACGCCACCCTGATGCCGACAAGCTTGTCGTATGCCAGGTAAATGTCGGAGATGAGAAGGTCCAGATAGTCACAGGTGCTCCCAATGTATTTGAGGGTGCAAAGGTACCTGTCGTCCGCGACGGCGGTAAAGTTGCCGGAGGCCACGACGGGACCCTGACTCCCGGCGGCGTTAAGATCAAGGCCGGCAAGCTGCGCGGCGTTGAATCCTTCGGCATGATGTGCTCGATAGATGAGCTTGGCTCCACTACAGAGATGTATCCGGATGCAGCTCCTGACGGACTTTACATTCTTCCCGAAGACGCTCCGGTCGGTGCAGACGCAATTGAATACCTTGGTCTCAGAGACGCCAACTATGAATTTGAGATCACTTCAAACCGTGTTGACTGCTACAGCGTTCTCGGCATAGCAAGAGAAGCCGCTGCAACATTCGGCCTTAAGTTCAATGATGTTGTGCCTGTTGTCAAAAACGAAACCGATGACATCAATAAGTACCTCGAGGTTGAAGTCAGGAATACCGATCTTTGCAAACGTTATATAGCAAGGATGGTCAAAAATGTCAGGATCGCGCCTTCACCACAGTGGCTCAGGCAGAGACTTGCCAGCAACGGCATCCGTCCGATCAACAACATTGTAGACATTACAAATTATGTAATGGAAGAGTTCGGACAGCCGATGCATGCTTTTGATTATGACAAGCTCAGAGGCCATAAGATCATTGTTGATACGGCTAATGACGGTGATATCTTCACAACTCTTGACGGTCAGGAAAGAAAACTCGACAAGGACATCCTGATGATCAACGATGCGGAAGGCGGCGTATGCATAGCCGGCATAATGGGCGGAGAGAACTCCAAGATCACAGATGATGTAAAGACAATGGTGTTTGAATGTGCATGCTTTGACGGCACAAATAACCGCCTTTCTTCAAAACGCCTCGGTCTTCGTACAGATGCTTCAGGAAAATATGAAAAAGGACTTGATCCGGAAAATGCAATGGCTGCTGTCAACAGGGCATGTGAACTTATTGAGATGCTCGATGCCGGCGATGTTATCGGCGGATGCATTGACATTTACCCGGTCAAAAATGAGCCTAAGCAGATAAAATTTGATCCCGATAAGATCAATGCGCTCCTCGGAACAGATATCCCGAAAGAGCAGCAGCTTGAATATTTCAAGCCGCTCGGGATCACATATGATGAGAGCACTCAGATGCTCACCATACCGACATTCCGTCAGGATCTCTTAAGATGCTGCGACATTGCCGAGGAAGTTGCCAGGTTCTATGGCTATAACAACATACCTGCAACTCTTCCCGGCACAGGCGGAACATATGGACATCTTTCACATGAATTTGTCATCCAGAATGATATCAGGAGCTCAATGCTTGCTTCAGGTTATTCAGAGTCCATGACATTTTCATTTGAAAGCCCCAAGGTCTTTGACAAGATGCTCCTTCCTGCGGACGATGACTTAAGGAAATGCATAACCATCTCAAATCCTCTGGGAGAAGATTACAGTGTAATGAGGACCAGCCTTTTCAACGGTCTCATGACTTCTCTTGCTACCAATTACAATAAGAGGAATAAACAGGCCGCGCTCTTTGAGCTGTCCAACATCTATATCCCCAAGGCGCTTCCGCTCACGGAGCTTCCTGATGAGAGAATGACCCTTGCCTTCGGTTTTTACGGTGACGGTGACTTCTACACCCTGAAAGGCACTCTGGAAGAGCTGCTGTACAAACTCGGCCTTAAGGGAATAAGAGAGTATACAACCAATAATTTAAGGCCTTTCCTTCATCCGGGACGCCAGGCTGCCGTTCTTCAGAATAAGAAACCGATAGCTTACCTGGGTGAAGTTCATCCGACAGTTGCGGACAATTACGGCATCGGCACAAGGGTATACGTTGCCTTCGTTGACGCCGCCACACTTTTCGCCATAGCCAACCCCGCCAAGAAGTTTACTGAGATACCTAAATATCCTGCAGTGACCAGAGACCTGAGCCTTCTCATGAAGAAAGAGACTCTTGCAGGTGAAGTGGAAAACATCATCTCAAAGAATGGCGGAAAGCTCCTTGAACATCTTGAACTGTTCGATATTTATGAAGGAGAGCGCATAGGGGAAGGATTTAAGTCCCTTGCTTATTCACTTGTATTCAGGGCAAAGGACCACACACTGTCTGACGACGAGGTCAACCCCATAATGGAGAAGATCATCGCTAAGCTCAGTGAAAAAGAAATAGACTTGAGAAGCTGACATGTGATAGAATTCTCAAGATATACATTCTGAAAAGAGGAAGAAAATGAAAAAGACAAAAAGCATTGTTATTTTTGTGATCACGCTGGTCGTAATACTTGCCACTGTCTATGTCGCTGCTTTCGGCATAGGCGGACGCGGAAAAGCCAGCAACATCACGCTGGGTCTTGACCTGCGCGGCGGTGCGAGCGTCACTTATCAGGTAACTGACAAGAACTTTACCCCTGTGCAGAT
>JAZOAJ010000083.1:0-5566 GCA_045595385.1 Lachnospiraceae bacterium
GTATGCCTTGACTGGACACCAAATACGAACCATACGGGACTCTATGTCGCTCTGGCAAAAGGTTACTATGAAGAGGAAGGTCTGGATGTATCTATAGTTCAGCCTCCTGAGAACGGAGCAGTGCAGGCCTGCAGCGCCGGACAGGCTCAGTTTGCCATCGACGCACAGGATACGCTTGCTGCCGGATTCACATCAGATACGCCTATGGATGTTACAACCGTGGCAGCCCTTGTCCAGCACAACACCTCCGGCATAATCTCGCTTGCCGGAGAGGGAATGGACACTCCTAAAGGACTAGAAGGTAAAACATATCTTACCTGGGATTCACCGATCGAACTGGCCATGATGGAAAATGTTGTGACAAAGGACGGCGGAGACTGGAGCAAGGTCAAACTGATCCCCAATACTGTCACTGATGAGGCACAGGATGTTCTGATCAATCCGGATCATGCCATATGGGTATTTGCCGGCTGGAGCCTTGTAAATGCCCAGGTAAGCGGAGTAGATACCGATTTCTTCTACTTCAGGGACATCAATGACAGATTTGATTACTATACGCCCATACTCATTGCAAATAACGATTTCCTTAAAAATGATCCTGATGCCGCCAGGGCATTTCTCAGGGCGAGCAAAAAGGGATATGAATATGCAATAAGCGATCCGGAAGATGCGGCTAAGATACTGATCGAAAGCGATGATACACAGTCACTTGTCGGTTCTGAAGATCTTGTGACCGCTTCACAGAAATGGCTTGCCGATCAGTTTATCGCTGACGCTCCGAAATGGGGATACATCGATCCCGAAAGATGGGACAGCTTCTATGCGTGGCTTTATGAGGAAAACCTGATCGCGAAGGAACTACCCGCAGGAACAGGTTATACAAATGATTATCTGGAGTGAGATCTGACAAATGGCTGAACTGCTCAAAGCGGAAAACATAAATATGAGCTTTAACGGCAGACAGGTGCTGGAAAACGTTTCCGTGACGCTGAATGAAGGCGAGATCATAAGCCTTCTCGGCGTCAGCGGAAGCGGTAAAACGACGCTGTTCAATATTCTGTCCGGAATTTACAGACCCGACAGCGGAACAGTCAGTTTAAAAGGGAAAGACATAACGGGAAAGCCCGGAGCCGTCAGCTACATGCTGCAGAAAGACCTTCTGTTCCCATACAGAAAGGTGATAGATAATGTCATATTGCCGCTGCTCATAAAGGGGATGCCCAAAAAAGAAGCCAGGGAAAAAGCAGATCCGCTGTTTGGAGTATTCGGGCTCGAAGGAACCCAGATGAATTATCCGGACCAGCTCTCAGGCGGCATGCGCCAGAGAGCGGCCCTCCTTAGGACATATCTTGCGTCAGACGGAGTGGCTCTTCTTGATGAGCCGTTCTCAGCTCTTGATACGATCACAAAGAGTACCATACATAAATGGTATCTCGATATAATGAGAAAGATCGACCTGTCAACGGTTTTCATTACTCATGACATAGATGAGGCGATACTTCTTTCTGACAGAGTCTGCATTCTTGCCGGAAGTCCCGGTACGATAAAAGATGAAATAGTGATCGATGTGCCAAAACCCAGACACGCCGATTTCAATCTGACTGACGAATTTCTTGCATACAAGAGAAGGATAGTGGAAACCCTTCATCTGTGATCAGCATTTTCACTTAAATATACTTGTTATCTTCTCAAGAGCTCCGACAACTTCTGAAAATGAAGCAATGGAGTTATTCAGTGTTTCAATATCGATCTCATTTATCTTCGTAAGAGCTTCCTCTACAGAATCCATGTTGGTATCCACAAGATCACTGAATGATTTGACCATGTGGTCAATGTCGCCCATTGAACCGTCAATTGATTCAATTACAGAATCCACATTTTGGATCGTTTTAACTGTTCTTGGTATGACAGCGATCGCAGATGCGGCAAGAACTATTGTCAGCAGTGCGACGATTATTATCAGGACCAGCTGCCTTACGCCATTTCTTTTTTCAACCTTTATAAGCTGTTCGAGAAGTTCACTTTCACTTTTCTGTGCAACAATGTTTTCTTCGTTCATGGTAAAGCCTCCCATATATTTATGTAAAAAGTTTATCATTCTAAAACCATCTGGTCAATTTCTTATGTTATAATCATTACATGGCAGAACTGGATAGAAAACTGATCAGGAAAACCAATGAGACAGAGCCTGTGCGACTTAATAAATACTTAAGCGACGCCGGCTTTTGTTCAAGAAGGGAAGCTGACCGGCTGATAGAAGCCGGCCGGGTATATGTTGACGGGTGTCCGGCTGTCATGGGACAGAAAGTGGCCCCCGGACAGACAGTAAAGGTCGATTCGGCTGAGGTAAAACCGACAGACGCCCTGATAATCCTGGCTTATAACAAGCCTGCCGGCGTTGAATGCACAACTTCAGCTGCCGTGAAAAACAACATTATCGAAGCAGTGGATCATCCGGAGAGGGTATATCCCATAGGCAGGCTCGACCGCAATTCAACAGGACTCATCCTCCTTACCAATACCGGCGAGCTGGTAAATTCAATACTCAGATCTGTTAACAGGCACGAAAAAGAATATGTGGTCACTGTCGACAGACCGGTAAATGATGAGTTCATCAGAAAGATGAGCGAAGGCGTCCTTCTTAAGTATGTGCCTACCCGAAGGGGCAGTGAGGATATCGTTACAAAGAAATGCAAAGTACGAAAAATAAGTGACCATGTGTTTTCAATAACTCTCACCCAGGGGATCAACAGGCAGATAAGGCGCATGTGCAAAGCTCTCGGATACAATGTAACAGCCCTGCACAGGGTCCGGATAATGAACATTGAACTTGGCAGCCTTCCAGAAGGTAAGTACAGGAGCATTTCAGAAGAAGAAGTAAAAGAACTGATAGCTGAGCTGTCGGAAAGCGGCAGATGAGGAAAACATGGCGGATAAAACAGACAGGATAAAAGAATTAATAGAGATCCTTAACAGGGCATCGAAGGCATATTATGCCGAGGACACCGAGATAATGTCCAACTTTGAATATGATGCTCTATATGACGAACTGGTCAGGCTTGAAGAAGAGACCGGCCTTGTGTTTGCCAATTCCCCGACTGTAAATGTCGGATATGACGCAGTTGATGAGCTGGTAAAGGAGCGTCATGCATCTCCGATGCTCTCGCTTGACAAGACAAAGGATGTATCTGCGCTTGCTGCTTTCATAGAAGGACAGAAAGGCCTTCTGTCATGGAAGTTGGACGGGCTTACAGTTGTCCTGACTTATAACGGCGGAACACTCATAAAAGCTGTCACCAGGGGCAATGGCGAGATCGGCGAAGTGATCACAGCCAATGCAAAGACATTCATCAATCTTCCGATGTCGATCCCGTATAAAGGTGAACTTGTGATCAGGGGCGAAGCCGTCATAAGTTACAGCGATTTTGAAAAGATAAATGAGCAGATAGCAGATACTGAACAAAAGTATAAGAATCCGAGAAATCTCTGTTCCGGATCGGTAAGACAGCTGGATCCGAAGATAACAGCCAAAAGACATGTCAGATTCTTTGCGTTCTCCCTTGAGAGCGCCGATGCCGACTTCAACAATTCAAACGAGCAGAAATTCATCTGGCTCAAAAACCAGGGCTTTGACGTTGTTGAGTACATGCCGGTCACATCTGAAACTATGGCAGATGCCGTACAGGCATTTGCGGAGAAGATACAGGGATTTGACATACCTTCAGACGGCCTGGTGCTTCTCATGGATGACATAGAATATGGCAGGAGCCTCGGAAGAACAGCCAAGTTCCCCAGGAACTCCATAGCTTTCAAATGGAAAGATGAAACCGCACAGACAACCCTCAGGGAAGTGGAATGGTCACCATCACGGACAGGGCTTATAAATCCGATCGCCATATTTGATCCTGTCGAACTGGAAGGAACAACGGTAAGCAGGGCAAGTCTTCATAATGTGAGCATAGTGAAATCTCTTGGCCTTGGAATAGGCGACACAATCGTCGTTTATAAGGCAAACATGATCATTCCGCAGATTGCCCGGAACCTGACTCAGAGCGGCTCCCTGACAATACCCGATATCTGTCCGGCATGCGGCGGCAAAGCGGAGATAAGAGCAGAACAGGGCGTTGAAACACTTATGTGCATCAACCCTGAATGTCCTGCAAAAAAGATCAAGAGCTTCTCCAATTTTGTGAGCAGGAACTGCATGAACATTGACGGCATCTCGGAAGAGACTCTTGAAAAATTCATCGGTCACGGCTTCATAAAAGATTTTGATGACATTTATCATCTGGACGATCATAAAGATGCGATCGTCTCCATGAGCGGATTCGGTGAAAAGTCATATGACAACATCATCGCATCGGTAAATGCGTCAAGGAAGACCACTGCTTCCAGACTCCTGGCGGCTTTGGGGATCGCAAACGTGGGACGGGCCAATGCGTCCGAGATATGCAGGCATTTCGGCAATGACTTTTCCGCCGTGATGAACGCTGACGAAGAGCAGCTCCTTGAAACTCCGGGCGTAGGTGATATAATAGCAAAGTCTGTCACGGCTTATTTTAAAGATCCGGTAAATGCCGGCATTACAAGACGGCTTCTCGGTGAACTTACATTTGAAGAAGACGAACCGAAAGGAAATTCGCTTGAAGGCCTTACATTTGTCATTACCGGAAGCCTTGATAACTATCCAAACAGAGATGCGCTTAAAGCTGAGATAGAATCAGCCGGTGGTAAGGTAAGCTCAAGCGTGTCAGCAAAGACAAGCTATCTTATTAACAATGACATCAATTCCGGTTCGGGAAAGAATAAAACAGCCAAGCAGCTTGGCATCCCGATAATAACCGAGTTGGAATACATGGAAAAATTCAGATAACGGAGGGCGATAATGCCGCTTAAAGTCAAAAGTGACCTGCCGGCAAAGGCGGTCATTGAAAAAGAGAACATATTCATCATGGATGAGAACAGGGCTATCTCGCAGGACATCCGTCCGCTTGAGATCGGTCTTGTCAACCTCATGCCTATCAAAACTGACACAGAGATACAGATGCTGAGGTCGCTGTCAAATACGCCTCTCCAGGTCAACATGACGTTTATCACGGTCTCGCATCACGTTTCCAAGAACACCCCCATGGCTCATCTTCACCAGTTCTATAAGAAATTTGAAGATGTCAAGGACCGTAAGTTTGACGGACTTATCATAACCGGAGCCCCGATCGAGATGCTCGAATACGAAGAAGTAGAGTACTGGGATGAGATGTGCGAGATCATGGACTGGTCCCAGACCAACGTCACCTCGACCATTTACCTGTGCTGGGCATGCCAGGCCGCATTCTATCATTTTTACGGACTGAAAAAGCGTTTCCTGCCTGCCAAGATATCAGGAGTTTTTGAATGCAAGGCACATCATAAAAAGACACCTCTCATCCGCGGATTCGATGACGTGTTCTGGGTACCTCACTCAAGAAATACCGAAGTGAACATCAAAGACATAGCTAAATGCAAAGACGTCACAGTGCTTGCTGATTCTGATGAAGTGGGATTCTGCATCGGCATCGCTGATGAAGGC
>JAZOAJ010000084.1:0-12916 GCA_045595385.1 Lachnospiraceae bacterium
ATGTTCTGACCGGTATCATCGTGGTCGTCGCCATCTTGATGGATATCATCAAGACCAACAACCAGAACCGAGTCAAGGTTGAAAAGAAGCCTGAAGAGAAAAAGCCTGAAGAGAAGAAACCTGAAGAAAAGAAGCCCGAGGCGAAAAAGCCTGAGGAGAAAAAGCCTGCAAAAGAGAACAGGCCTTCAGAGAAGCGCGCTAAGGAAATTGAAAGAAAGAATGAAGCCAAAGCCAAGACACAGGCACAGATAAAGGCTGAGACAAGCAGACCGGGTGAAAGTGAAGCGATCAAGTCCTTAAGAGCTAAGATCGTAAAAGGCACCATCAATCCTGATGATCTTCTTACCAGCAAGCCGTCCAAGAAAGGCGGACAGAATGCCCAGGGAACATCTCAGGGAAAAGGCGGCCAGCAGGGAAGGAACAACTTCAATAAGAACGCCAAAGGCAACGCCCAGGGCGGTTTCAACAAAGACGACGATAAAGATAACAACCAGAGACAGAGTACTGCCCGCAGGAACACAGGTGCCGGATCCAGTGCCGGCGGCGCTTCACAGTCAGCTCCTGATACAAAGGGAAGAGGAAAGGGCAAGACTCAGACAAAAGGAAAGTACGACAAGAAGAACCAGGGCGATAAGTTTGACCGTCTTGAGAACGAGAAGGCAGCACAGCGTACATCCAAGCAGCCTGTTAAGGTCCAGGAGGAAGAGGAGATCAAAGTCATCTCTGTTCCGGATACCATCGAGCTCAAAGAGTTTGCAGCCAAACTCAAGATGCAGCCTGCCGCTCTCATCAAGGAACTGTTCCTGAAAGGAAAAGTATTTACCGTAAATGACATTCTCGACTATGAGACTGCTGAAGAGATAGCTCTTGAGAAAGATATCATCTGCGAGCATGAAGTTGAGGTCAATACTATCGAAGAACTCCTGAAGGAAGAGGAAGATCCTGCAGAGACGCTGGTCAAGAGACCTCCCGTTGTATGTATCATGGGTCATGTTGACCATGGTAAGACTTCACTTCTTGACGCTATCAGGAATACTAACGTTACAGCAAGAGAAGCCGGCGGAATCACACAGCATATAGGTGCTTACACCGTATCTATCAACGGTGAATCCATCACGTTCCTTGACACACCGGGCCATGAGGCATTTACTGCCATGCGACTCAGGGGTGCCCAGGCTACTGACGTTGCGATCCTTGTGGTCGCAGCCGATGACGGTGTAAAGCCGCAGACAGTTGAGGCCATAAACCATGCGAAAGCAGCAGGCATCCATGTGATCGTTGCGGTAAACAAGATAGATAAGCCTGCAGCAAACATTGATAAAGTCAAACAGGAGCTTTCAGATCTCGGGCTCATTCCTGAGGAGTGGGGCGGAAATACCATCTTTGCACCCGTTTCAGCGAAGACAGGTGAGGGAATTGAAAATCTCCTTGAGATGGTCATCCTTGATACCGAGATCCTTGAACTCAAAGCTAATCCGAACAGAAAAGCCCGCGGTGTCGTGATCGAAGCGAAACTGGACAAGGGACGCGGTTCTGTAGCCACACTCCTTGTACAGAAGGGAACTCTTAAAGTAGGCGACCATATCGCGATAGGCGAGGCATACGGAAAAGTCAGGTCAATGACAAATGACAAAGGCCAGAAAGTCAAGACAGCACTTCCTTCAACACCTGTTGAGATAACCGGCCTTAACGGCGTTCCTAACGCGGGCGAGACATTTGTCGCATTTGACAATGATAAGGACGCAAAACAGTTTGCACAGGTATATGTCGCAGAGAACAAGAAGAAGCTCCTTGCAGGTTCCAAGAACCATGTAAGCCTTGACGACATGTTCGATCAGATGAAGGCCGGAGAACTCAAGGAACTCAACATCATTGTCAAGGCAGATGTTCAGGGTTCGGTTGAGGCGATCAAGGAAAGCCTTGAGAAGCTTTCAAATGACGAGATCGTTGTCAAGTGCATCCATACGGGAGCAGGAAATGTCACCATCAACGATGCCACACTTGCATCTGCTTCAAATGCGCTCATAATCGCTTTCAACGTCGGTGTCAATCCGGATGCCCGTGACCTTATCGAGCATGAGAAAGTCGACATGCGTACATACAGCGTTATCTACAACGCGATCGATGATGTTGAACTTGCCATGAAGGGCATGTATGAGCCTGTATACGAAGAGACTGTCATCGGACACATTGAGGTCCGCCAGACATTCAAGGCTTCAGGTGTCGGTATAATTGCCGGTTCTTACGTGCTTGACGGTGTTGTCAGAAAATCCTCCAAGGTCAGACTGTCCAGAGGCGGAGAGCAGCTCTTTGACGGTGCCATTGCTTCTCTCAAGAGATTCAATGATGACGCAAGGGAAGTCAAGTCCGGATATGAATGCGGTATCGTTCTTAAGGATTTCCAGGATATCAGAGAAGGCGATGTCATGGAAGTATATGAGATGAGGGAAGTTCCCAGGCAGTAAACCATGAGAAAGAATTCGATAAAAAATGTAAGGATAAATAACGAGGTCCAGAAAGAGCTCTCCCAGATAATAAGGGAGAGCAAGGACCCGCGTATCCATCCTCTTACAAGCGTTGTGCTTGTTGAGGTTGCCACGGACCTGAAAACATGCAAGGCATATGTTTCGGCCCTTGGAACTGATGAAGACAGGGCAAAGACTGAAGAAGGACTGAAAAGTGCGGCAGGTTTCATGAGACATGAACTTGCCAGACGTCTCAACCTCAGAAACACCCCGGAGATAAAATTCATCATGGATACATCAATTGAAGACGCTATCAGGATGACTAACCTGATCGATGAGGTCAACAGAAAAGATGCTGATAAGTGATTTCCTGAACGGAATACATACAGTGGCGATATCAGGCCATGTAAACCCTGACGGGGACTGCGTTGGAAGCGCTCTGGCTGTATACGGCTATATCAGAAAGAATCATCCGGATATTGAGGCTGATGTATTTCTTGAAAAACCGACTGATAAGCTGGCTTTTCTGAAATATTATGATGTGATCGATACAGAGTTTTCGAAAGACAGGGCATATGATCTGATGATCTGCGTGGACTGCGCGAGCATGGAGCGGCTCGGCGGGGCGGTTAAGTATTTCAGGACCGCTGCCCGTACCGTTAATATCGATCACCATGTGAGCAATCCCGGATATGCGGATGAAAACCATGTCTTCGGCGGTCTTTCCTCATGCAGTGAAGCCTTGTATTCGTTCATGGATCCGGAAAAGATCGACAGGGATATAGCCATATCCCTTTATACCGGCATCATTTATGATACCGGCGTGTTCAAGTATGATTCCACAACACCTGCTACCATGCGTATAGCCGCGGATCTGCTGGAATACGGCATTGATACTAATTTCGTCATAGATGAGAGTTTCTATGCCAAGACATATGATGAAAACCGCATTCTTGGACATGCGCTGGAGAAGAGCCGGCTGGCATGCGGGGGGAGGATCATATATTCATGGCTGACTAATGCTGAACTTGATGAATACGGTGTTTCCGCTTCGGAAACGGAAGGGATAGTGCCGCAGCTCAAGCTCACAAAAGACATCCATGTAGCCATATTTATACGCGAGACCTCTGTTCCCGGAGAACTGAAGGTCAGTTTCCGCTCAGACGATACGGCAGATGTGAACAAACTGGCCGCATCCTTCGGAGGCGGAGGCCATGTAAGGGCTTCAGGAGCCACATATAAAGGATCGGTCGAAGACTGTATTGCCGATGTGCTCAAAGCTGCTGAAGCAATCCTGTGAAAAGACTAAAACATGATCAACGGCGTCATCAATATCAATAAAGGAAAAGACTGCTCATCTTTTCATGTTGTGGCAGTTCTCAGACATTTTACAGGAGAAAAAAAGATAGGACACACCGGAACATTGGATCCCGATGCGACCGGTGTTCTTCCTGTATGCATAGGAAAAGCAACCAAACTCGTAGGCCGTCTGACTGATACTGATAAGAGGTACAGAGCCTGCATGCTGCTGGGAAAAAGAACTGACACACAGGACATTACCGGAAATGTTCTTGAAGAAATGTCCGGCGGAGAGGTAAGGGAGAGATTCAGCACTGACAGACTGGATGAAGCTTTCAGATCTTTTACAGGTGAGATCATGCAGGTCCCTCCCATGTATTCAGCGCTGAAGGTTGGAGGAGTCAAGCTTGTAAACGCGGCGCGAAAAGGCCGTGAGATAGAACGAAGCGCCAGAAAAGTAACGGTGTACGGTTTTTCTGACATAGCGGTCGATACAGACCGGATGGAGATAAGTTTTACCGTTGACTGTTCGAAAGGCACATATGTCAGGACCATCTGTGAAGATATCGGCAAATACTTAGGGATCCCTGCATGCCTAAGCTCACTTATAAGGACAAGGACAGCAGGACTTTCCATAGATGATTCAGTCACTCTTGAAACAGCCATGGAAGCTGCCGAAGCAGGGACACTTGAAAAACTGATTATCCCCACAGACAGGTTCCTTCTGGAATACGGATACATCATTGTTAAGGATGAAGCGGTAAAGCGGCTGGTCTACGGAAATACCATGTATGAAGAGGACCTCAGCGGAGAACCCGGAAACTCTTCCATACCGGGGCAGAGGGCTGATGCAGGGCAGCATGGCATTTGCCGTGTATATGACAGAAATGGTGAATTCTACGCACTTTACAGGTTTGAACCTGAAAGCGGATGTTATAAATGCGAAAAGATGTTTAAATAAATGGATATTATCGGCACAGAAGACATAAAATTAGAAAACACGGTCGTGACCATCGGGAAATTTGACTGTTTCCATAAGGGACATCAGCTGCTTTTTAAGACTGCAGCAGAAATGAAAACTGCCGGCATGGAGCAGGTCATATTCATGTTTGACATAAGATCGGGGATGCCCGGACGTGAAGAAGTGAAATACATAGTTTCCGGTCCGGAAAGACACGAACTCGCCTCAGGATACGGGATAGACCATTTTGTGGAATACCCGTTTACGGAAACGACCAGAAGGATGACTCCCGAAGAGTTTGTCCGTGACATACTTGTCGCAAAACTGGGAGTAAAAGCTGCTGTTGCGGGAGATGATTTCAGATTCGGCATAAACCGTTCCGGAGATGCAGGTACTCTTGTGGAACTTGGGAAAAAATACGGATTTGATGTCAGGATAGTCGATCGCCTCAGATACAAGGGAAGGGAAATCTGTTCCACGGATATCCGTGAAGAACTTGAAAAAGGCAATATCCCTGATGTCAACGAAATGCTTGGCAGGCCTTATTCGATCAGCGGTCATATAATTGAAGGCGCACATGTCGGCACAGGTATGGGAATTCCGACCATAAATCTTGACATACCGGACGATAAACTCCTTCCGCCGTTCGGAGTATATGCGACTAAAACCGTAATGGACGGGAAAGAATATGTTTCCATAACAAATATCGGTAAGCGGCCTACTTTTTATAATGACAGCAAAACAGTTGCAGAGACATTTATCCTGGATTTTGAAGAAAACCTGTATGGAAAAGACGTGAGGGTAGATTTTTATGAACATATCCGGGATGAAAAGAAGTTTGAAAACGCCGACGCTCTTTACGGGCAGATCTCAAAGGATATTAAGACAGTCAGGGATCATTTCCGGCATTTTTAATCAGGGATTGAAACATCACGCAAAAATTGATAAAATCTAATGAAGAAATAACAGATCACAGGAGGTTATTTTATGAAAAAGATTCTTAGGTTCTTCACCATCATCGCAGTATTGGCACTGGCGGCTTATGCTGTTTATCTTCTCTATGACAGGCTCATTAAAAAGTCTGAGTCTGACCAGTGGGATGACCTTGAAGACTGGGGATATGAGTTTGAAGATGAGAAACAGCCTGAGATCACTTTTACAGAGCGCATAAGAGCAGCTGCTGACAAACACCTTAAAAAAGCAAGATAATGATTGCCGGCAGATAGGTGGACCGGATCTTTTTAAGGTCCTGTTTTGCTGCGCAAAGAAAAGGAATGATCATGAACACAGTTATTACAATCGGACGTGAATTTGGAAGCGGAGGCAGGGAACTCGGACGCCGGCTTGCCGAGGCACTTGGATATGAGTACTACGACAACGAAGTCCTTACCGAGATGGTAAAGCATACCGAGATGTCCGAGAATTATATCAAAGAGATAGTCGAAGGCAAAAGCCACAGGCTGTTTCCGATCACTGTTGAGCACACATTCATTGCCGGCAGCGATTACACGATCCAGCAGGTCCAGAATATATACAGGGCCCAGACAGAAGTCATTAAGGACATGGCACTGAGATCAGACTGCGTTATAGTCGGAAGATGCGCTGATTTCATCCTCCGTGAAGAGGAGCAGGTACGGCTTTTCAGACTGTTTATATATGCTGACATCGAAAGCCGCATAAAGAGGTGCATGGAGCGTGCTCCCGAAGGCGAGAACATGGATGAAAAACAGATGAGGAAATACATCCAGAAAGTCGACAAGGGCAGAGCAGGTTATTATGAAGATTACACTCTTCAGAAATGGGGAGACAAATCAAATTATGACATGTGCTTCAACACAACAAACGTCTCGATCGAGGAGATAGTCGATCACATTGCCAGTCTGTTCAGATAGTTTATAAGATAATGAAAAGACAGGGACGGTTCTTTTGAATAATATTCAAAAGAACCGTCCTCTTTGATAAAAAAACAGTTGCATTTATCAGAATATAAGTGTATAACTAATAAATATTATATACAAATTGTGTGAATAATATACATTTTTTGTATATGACCAGACAGATACGGGTAGCGGCAGCTAAGCTTTCCGCTACCTGAAATAATATTAAAAGCAGGTATCATTATGGCAAAAATGTGGGAAGGAAGGACATCAGCGGATACAAGTCAGATAGCTGACGATTTTAATTCTTCCATCAGGGTTGACTCACGCATGTATAAAGCGGATATCACCGGAAGCATGGCTCATGCTGCCATGCTGGGAGAGTGCGGTATCATACCGGCCTGTGAAGCTGATGCGATCATAGACGGGCTGTCGGGCATACTTGATGATCTTGAGAGCGGTGCCCTCCAGATCGATCCCGCTGCTGAAGACATCCACATGTTTGTTGAGGATGTTCTTACCAAGCGCATAGGCGACGCGGGAAAGAGGCTTCATACCGCAAGGTCAAGAAATGATCAGGTCACTCTTGACCTCAGGATGCATCTGCGGGATGACATTGATGAGATACTCTCTGGAATGCGTTCTCTCGTCGAAGCGATACTTGAGATAGCAAGTGACAATACGATGACTGTCATGCCGGGATACACCCATCTACAGAGAGCTCAGCCTGTCACATTTGCCCATCACCTCATGGCATACGCGATGATGTTCACAAGGGACATCGACAGGCTCATTTGCTCAAAGAAGCGCATGAACGTGAGCCCGATAGGCTGCTGCGCGCTTGCGGGAACTACTTATGCAACCGACAGGAGAAAAGAGTCTGAAGCCCTCGGGTTTGATGACATCTGCCTCAATTCACTCGACGGTGTATCTGACAGGGATTATGTGATAGAGCTTGTGAGTGATCTTTCCATACTCATGATGCATCTTTCAAGGCTTTCAGAGGAGATCATACTCTGGTCAAGCTGGGAGTTCAGATTCGTACAGCTGTCTGACGCATTTACTACCGGATCTTCGATCATGCCCCAGAAGAAGAATTCTGACATGGCAGAGCTGGTAAGAGGAAAAACCGGACGTGTGTACGGTCATCTGATGGGACTGCTGACTGTCATGAAGGGCATCCCTCTCGCATACAACAAGGACATGCAGGAAGACAAAGAGGCTGTATTTGACGCGGTTGATACCGTCAAAGCCTGCCTGGATGTATTTGCCCCGATGATCTCCACAATGCAGGTGCTTCCTCAGAACATGATGAAGGCTGCGCAGGAAGGATTCATCAATGCTACAGATGTGGCTGATTACCTCGTACGCAAAGGACTTCCTTTCAGGAGCGCATACAAGATCTCCGGCAGACTGGTGTCAAAATGCATAAATGAAGGAAAAGTGCTCGAGACACTGACTCTTGATGAGTACAGAGAATTCTCTGAGTTATTTGATGAAGACATTTATGATGCGGTCGATCTTACCAACTGCACGATGAGAAGGATCAGCGAAGGCGGTACAAGCCCTGATTCATTCAATAAACAGAAAGAATTTGTTTTGAACGCGATAAAGGAACTGAAATGACAAAAGTATTTATTGACGGAAGCTCAGGTACAACCGGGCTGCGCATACATGAAAGACTTAAGGAAAGAGAAGATCTGGACCTGATCATCCTGCCGGATGAGCTCAGGAAGAACAATGATGCCATAAGGGCAGCGCTTAATGAGAGTGACATTTCATTCCTGTGCCTGCCTGACGCGGCAGCTGCTGAAGCGGTATCACTTCTCGATAATAAAAAGACCATAATCATCGATACGTCAACTGCCCACAGGACCCTTGACGACTGGGCATACGGTTTCCCCGAGATCAAAGGCTTAAGGAACAAGATATTATCTTCCAGAAGGATAGCCAATCCCGGATGTCATGCAAGCGGATTCATTTCCCTTGTGGCACCTCTTGTCTACAACAGGCTGATCGATGCTGATGCCGCTCTCACATGCTTTTCGCTGACCGGTTATTCCGGCGGGGGAAAGAAGATGATAGCAGATTATGAGAACCCGGACAGAAACCCTCTTCTGGATGCTCCGCGCATGTACGGATTGTCACAGGCCCACAAGCATCTTCCCGAGATGAAAAAGATCTCCGGTCTGGAAAAGACCCCTGTGTTCTGCCCGGTAGTAGGTGATTTCTATTCAGGAATGGAAGTTACCGTCAGCCTTGATGCCGGTCAGGTAAAAGGCGGTATCGCGGCGGTTAAGGAAGCATATGCGTCCTATTACAGCAATTCCAAAGGTCTGGTCAGGTTCACTGAAGCTGATGACGGGGACGGATTCCTGTCAGCCGGCGCATTCTCAGGCAGGGATGACATGGAAGTATCCGTCTTCGGAAATGATGACAGGATGATACTCGTATCCCGGTTTGACAATCTCGGAAAAGGAGCATCGGGCGCCGCCATCCAGAACATGAATATCGTAATGGGTATCGATGAGAGGACAGGGCTTAACTGCTGAAAACAGATATAAACATACAGGGAGCAGACAGATGAAAGTTATAGACGGCGGGGTATGCGCCCCTAAAGGATTTACGGCAAACGGCATTAATGTAGGTATCAAGCCGGGTCAGACCAGGCTTGACCTCGGACTGATCTTCAGTGAGGTACCGGCTTCTGCCGCTGCGGTGTACACAACAAATCTCGTAAAGGGTGCGCCGATAACCGTGACAAAGGAAAATATCTCTGACGGCGTTGCGCAGGCTGCGGTCTTCAACAGCGGAAATGCGAATACATGCAATGCTGACGGGATTGAGATCGCAAAGAAGATGTGCGGCCTCCTCGCTGAGGAGATGAACATCAGGCCTGAAGATGTCATCGTTGCATCCACAGGTGTGATAGGGCAGAGGCTGAAGATCGACCCGATCGCGAACGGCATGGCCTCGTTATGCAGCGGACTTAACAAGAACGGCTCTGACAGCGCTGCAAGAGCGGTAATGACCACAGATACTGTAAAGAAAGAGATCGCTGTGGAGTTTGAGCTTGGCGGAAAGACATGCACCATAGCCGGCATCGCCAAGGGTTCCGGAATGATCCATCCAAACATGGCGACCATGCTTGCTTTCCTTACAACTGACGCTGCCATTTCTTCGGACATGCTGAAAAAAGCACTTTCTAACGATATTGAAGATTCATTTAACATGATAAGCGTTGATGGTGATACATCCACAAACGACATGGTCTGCATCATGGCAAACGGCATGGCAGGAAATGAAATGATCGTGTCGGAAGGTGAAGACTTTGACGCTTTCTCAAAGGCTCTGAGCGAAGTCACTATATATCTTGCAAGGAACATGGCAAAAGACGGGGAAGGCGCTTCAAAGCTGATCGTCTGTACTGTAAGCGGTGCGGATGATAAAGAGACCGCAAAGGTGGTAGCAAAGAGCGTAATCTGTTCCAATCTGCTGAAGTGCGCGATCTTCGGATCAGATGCCAACTGGGGAAGAGTTCTCTGCGCCATAGGTTATTCAGGAGCAGATGTGGATGTTACCAGAGTTGATGTCTCATTCAGCAGTGCCGCAGGCGTGATACAGCTGTGCAAAGACGGCGCAGGCGTTGTTTTTTCAGAGGAGAAGGCGAAAGCCATTCTTGATGAAAAGGAGATAACCATACTCGTCTCCATAGGTGATGGCAGCGAAAGCGCTACAGCATACGGATGCGACCTTACTTACGAATATGTCAACATAAACGGAAGCTACCGTTCATAAATATAAGGAGCAGATCATGACACAGTTTTCAAACCAGGAAAGGGCGGAGGTACTTACACAGGCCATTCCCTACATCCAGCTTCACAGAGGCAAGATAGTTGTCATCAAGTACGGCGGGAACGCGATGACTAATCCCGAACTCAAGGCTCAGGTAATGGAGGATATCATCCTGCTCGATGCCATAGGAGTCAAGGTAGTGCTCGTTCACGGAGGCGGGCCCGATATTAACGATCTCCTTAAAAAGCTCGGCAAAAAATCCGAATTTGTCAACGGCCTCAGGGTTACCGACAAGGAGACCGCAGAGGTCGCCCAGATGGTGCTTGCGGGCAAGGTCAACAAAGACCTGGTCAAGCTCATTCTTTCCAAGGGAGGCAATGCGATAGGCATTTCGGGAATTGACGGGAAGCTGCTCGCAGCGGATTTCAAGGACAGAGAGCTAGGCTATGTAGGCGAGATAGTAAACGTTGACATACAGATAGTGCTTGATATCCTTGACAAGGGATACATTCCCGTTATATCAACGATCGCATCAAACAAAGACGGCAATACATACAATATAAACGGCGATACTGCCGCAGGCTTTATTGCGGGAGCACTCAATGCCGAAAGGCTTATCATGCTCACGGACATCAGAGGAGTCATGAGAGATCCTTCAGATGAGAGCTCGCTCATTCCGGAACTCACCATTGCCCAGGCACGTGAACTCCGTGAGCAGGGGATCATATCCGGAGGCATGGTGCCTAAAGTGGACTGCTGCATAGAAGCGCTGACACACGGCGTCAAAAAGGTTATCATCATGGATGGACGCATACCGCATTCAATCCTGATGGAGCTCCTTACTGACGAAGGCGCAGGAACAATGTTTGTAAATGATGAAGAATAAAAAGGGTAAGACAGAAATGATTAAGGAAATTGACGATCTTTACGTAGCCGGTACATACAAGCGTTTTCCTGTTGAGATAATCTCCGGAAAAGGCTCAATAGCAAAGGATGTTAACGGCAAGGAATACATAGACATGGGATCCGGTATCGGTGTCACATCATTTGGCATTTGTGATCCTGTATGGCAGAACGCTGTGATCGAGCAGGTTGGCAAGGTACAGCACATGTCCAATCTGTACTATACCGAGCCTTGCGCCATGCTCGCAAAGCTTCTCTGTGAGAAGACAGGGATGAAAAAAGTGTTTTTCTGCAATTCCGGAGCAGAGGCAAACGAGACTGCGATCAAAGTTGCAAGAAAGTATGCAAGCGAGCATAAGGGAGAGGAGTACAACACTATCATAACCCTTCAGAACAGTTTCCACGGGCGTACGATCACAACACTTTCCGCTACAGGGCAGGACGCTTTCCACAGACTGTTCACGCCGATGACTCCCGGCTTTGTCCATACACCAGCAAATGATCTCGATGCACTCATCAGTCTGGCTAAGGAAGTTAAATGTGCCGGCATTCTCATGGAGTGCGTACAGGGAGAGGGCGGAGTTATAGCGCTAGACGCCGACTTCATCAAAGGCGTGGCTGCATTTGCCAAAGAGAACGACATCATACTGATGATCGATGAAGTACAGACAGGAAACGGCCGTACCGGCGAGATGTATTCTTACATGCATTTCGGTATCGAGCCGGATGTCGTATCGACCGCGAAAGGCATTGCCGGCGGTCTTCCGCTCGGAGCGGCTCTTCTCGGAGAAAAGGTTAAGGACATCTTCGGGCCCGGGGACAACGGATCAACCTTCGGAGGCAATCCCGTCGCTTGCGCAGGAGCCATATCCATTGTATCACGTATAGACGATGCGCTCCTTGCTGAGGTCAGGGAAAAGAGTAAATACATCTTTGATACTCTCGGAAACGCTGACGGAGTTGAGGGAATTTCCGGACTCGGCCTGATGATAGGAATTAAGACAGTGAAGCCTGCTTCAGAGGTTGTTGCAAAGTGCATTGAAAACGGAGTCCTCTGTCTGACTGCAAAAGACAAGGTAAGGCTGCTTCCTGCGCTTAACATACCTTTTGATCTGCTGAAGAAAGCAGTGACCGTTATCGCTGATGCATGCAGGACTGAATAATCATTAATGGGAGAGATCATGAATTTATATAAAAAGAGTTTTCTGAAGTTACTTGACCTTTCAGCTGAGGAGATAACCGGACTCCTTGACCTGGCAGCTTTCCTTAAGGAAAAAAAGAAAAAAGTGGAACTGCACAGATACTGTGAAGGAAAGAATGTCGCACTTATATTTGAAAAAACAAGTACCCGCACAAGGTGCTCATTTGAGGTAGCTGCCGCAGATCTGGGAATGCATCCGGTATATCTGGATCCGAAAAGCTCACAGATAGGCAAGAAGGAGAGCATTGCCGATACGGCTAGAGTTCTGGGAAGAATGTTTGACGGCATCGAATACCGCGGATTCGGCCAGGAGATAGTCGAAGACCTGGCAAAGTATTCAGGTGTGCCGGTATGGAACGGGCTTACCAATGAATTTCATCCGACCCAGATCCTTGCGGATTTCCTTACGATCAGG